>CALRVY020000058.1:0-16729 GCA_943371725.1 Pseudanabaena sp. UWO311
TAAAGGATGAGGATCTATCTTTTTAAGAATATGTCTCTTTGAACTATTTCGGATGTCGATGATCTCTCACCCCTTTTCACTTTAATCTTATAAAAATAGTACTTTAAAAATACGTCTTATTTCAAACTGCTAACATAGGAGGATGTCGCTTCACCCGTTCGCGCAGAAAAACGGCACAAAAAAGACAATTACAGGGACGAAAATTTCAACCATTTCCTTTTTACCTGAGTTCAATTAAAAAATTGAAATAACCAGCCAGTAACCTATTTAGCGAAGTATATACAATCGCGCAACCATTTAACTAAAACAAAAACAGCGAACTGACAAGGATTTTTAATCGAACTCCGGTTCTTATGATATTTTTAAAACTTTCTCGGCCATTAATGTCTAATTTTGTTTTTTCTAATTCTAAATAGCGTTGCCAACTCTGCAAAATTTACCTCCGTCGCATTCGGCTGTTGTTGTCGATTTCAACCCCGATGCCATTCCTTTAAAGTTAATAGAAATGGGTTTGATTACCGGAGCCGAAGTGAAGCTCATCCAAATTGCTCCGTTAGGCGATCCGTACTTGTTCGAAATATCCGGAAGTTACGTGGCTATTCGCAAAGAATTGGCCGCACAAATCGAAGTTGCCGAAATAAATTCCCAAAGCCATGAGTAAAAAAATACTAAAAGTGGCACTTATTGGAAATCCGAACACGGGAAAAACATCGCTTTTCAATAAACTAACCGGACTAAACCAGCAAACCGGAAATTACCCAGGCGTTACAGTCGATCGAAAACTCGGGTACACCCAATTAGCTGACGGTCAAAAAGTTGCCATACTCGATTTACCAGGAACGTATTCACTAAATGCCAGTAGTTTAGACGAAAGTGTAGTAACCGATCTGCTCCTCAATCCGAACGATAAAGATTTTCCCGATGTTATTGTTGTTGTTACTGAAGTTGAAAATCTGAAACGTAATTTGCTGCTTTTCACACAAATAAAAGACCTGAAATTACCGGTAATTCTCGCCATAAATATGGCCGATCGGATGCAAAAGCGCGGGATTTCACTAGATATTCCAGCGCTTGAAAACGCACTCGACACCAAAATTGCGTTGATTTCGAGTCGGAAGAATACGGGAATCAAAGATTTAAAGACACGTATTGCGGAGCGCGACAAACTTTCGCGAAAGCCAATTATCGATATTCGAACCATAGATGAAAACTTTTTCAAAAGCGTCGAACAAACCGCTCCCGAACGTAATGTATATGAAAGCTGGTTGTATTTGGCCTCGGAACATTACAAATTAAACGACCAAGCACCCGACCCGCAGCAGCTGTCGGTAACGGCTTCGGATCTAAAACGCTTGCAACAAAAGGAAGTTATTAAACGGTATCAGTTTATCAATAACGTCCTAAAGTCGGCACAAAAAATAGACTTGTCGCAAGCAACCGATTGGCGCTACAAGCTCGACCGTATTTTTACGCACCGCATTTTCGGCTACCTGATTTTTGCCGCTATTTTATTGTTGATTTTCAATGCTATCTTCAGTTGGTCAAGTATTCCAATGGATGCCATCGATGCAGCGTTCGCCTCACTTTCGGAATTGACTAAAACGCAGATGGCGCCAGGAATGTTGCGTGAATTACTCGCCGATGGAGTTATTCCCGGTATTGGCGGTATCGTGATTTTTATTCCACAAATTGCCTTTTTGTTTTTGTTTATCTCCATTTTGGAAGAGTCGGGTTATATGAGCCGAGTCGTATTTTTGATGGATCGAATCATGCGTCGTTTCGGCCTTTCCGGAAAAAGCGTTGTTCCCTTAATTTCGGGAACTGCCTGCGCCATTCCAGCGATTATGGCAGCGCGAAACATCGAGAATTGGAAAGAGCGTTTAATTACCATTTTAGTAACGCCATTTACCACTTGTTCAGCTCGATTGCCCGTGTATTCTATAATCATTTCGTTGGTAATCCCCAATACTGTGATTTTAGGTTTTATCTCTTTGCAAGCCTTGGTGCTTATGGCCATGTATTTAATTGGTTTTGCAATGGCAATCTTGGCAGCAACGATTTTAAATAAAATCATCAAACTAAAAACCAAACAGTATTTTGTTATTGAAATGCCCGATTACAAATGGCCGCTTCCGCAGAATATTGGAATAACAGTAGTTGAAAAAACCAAGGCGTTTGTGTTGGGCGCCGGAAAAATCATTTTAGCCATTTCGGTGATCTTGTGGTTTTTAGCGAGTTACGGTCCGGGTGAAAATATGGATCAAGCTGGCGCGCGCGTAACACTCGAACAAGAGTACGCCAATGGCGGAACGTATGAACAAGCCGTAGCTGCTGCCCGATTGGAAGAATCGTATATTGGGCGTTTAGGTCGCGGAATTGAACCTGTCATTAAACCTTTAGGCTACGATTGGAAAATTGGTATCGCCATACTTACCTCATTTGCAGCACGCGAAGTGTTTGTGGGAACGTTAGCTACCATTTACAGTGTAGGTGGAACCGAGGATGAAGAAACGATTAAACAAAAAATGCGCGCACAAACCGACATACAAACTGGAAAGCCGATTTTTGACTTAGGAACCGGATTGTCGATTTTGATGTTTTATGCCTTTGCCATGCAATGTGTTTCGACCTTAGCAATAACGAAACGTGAAACCAACAGCTGGAAATGGCCACTAATGCAGTTGCTAATCATGACACTCTTGGCATATAGCATTGCGTTTTTAGTACACGAAATAGCCAGCTAATGCAAGAAGTAATTGCCATAACTGCTCTGGTTTTTGCGCTCTTTTACTTAGTGCGCAAGTTTCTCTTTCCCAAAAAGAAAGGGAAAGATTGCTGTGGATAGCGATTTGCGGGTTTCAATTTTTGATTCATTTCCCGAAGAGAAAAATAGAGCCAAAAGAAAACAGGGTCTTGTTAAAAGTAAAAAACCGCCTGTTCAAAAAGCTGAACAGACGGTCGGGAAATAACGCTACTACCCGTTATTTATTCCTGTACAATCGGATCTCTAAGTGATTCCAAAACAACAACGACATCATTAAGTAAGTCCGAATTCGCTGGCACGCCGTTTTCAATAGCGGCAGCTCCTACATAGCCAACAAATTTGTCGTAATCGGCATTTGAAGATGTGGTTCCCATACGTGGGTTTTGCGACGGATTGTGTGCTGCTACCATGTCTAGTCCCGAATAAGTATTTACCGGATTTGTTCCACCTGTATTAAAGGAAAAGAAGTCCACTAAATTATCTTGTAAAATGGCCAAGTTGGTTGTGTTTCCAGCACCAACTTCAGCCAAAACAGGGGCAAAGTGAGCTCCCAAGTTTCCAGCTGCACCGCTTTGAACATCAGCTACAATAAGCTGCACCGTTCTTCCAACTACTTTTCGGTACGCTAAACGTCCGGCCTCAATCATCACTCCCGGAGCTGCATCTGGGTCTTGTACCATAGCTTCGCCGCCTAAACGGTCGTAAATACTCGCCTCTACCGGCGGATTGTTGTTGTCATCGTCGTTGCATGAAGTAAACAACGGGGCGCCACTTACCAGCAGCAGTGCTAGAAATTTCAGATTTCTTTTCATAGTTCAAGTTATTTATGTTAATTAAAAATTCGCTGAATGCCTTTCGAAAAATGGTAGGCAAAACCATCTTGTTTCATAGCCGGACATACTTTTTTATCCGCCAACTCGTTCGGGACGGTAAAAATGCTAACGTCTTGGTATCCTTTTGCAGTAAAGGCTTCGAATACTTTTTTGTTGTTTGTGAGGGTATTGTCGTGGAAGAAAACCACAACATTGTTTTTCACGAGCACGTCGCCTTTAACCCCGTTGATTCCGCCGAGATCGTATTCGATTTTTTTAGCTGTGATGGAATCGATAGGTTGTTTAAAGTCGAAACGACTCACTTGCCAAGTGGCGAGTTCAATAGTAACGGGTTTAGCGGTAGCGATGTGAATCACTAAAACCAAGAACAGCAGCGTAAGGATAGAGCCAGCTGCAACTAAAATTCTTTTGACATTTGTTTTCATAACCGTATGCTTTATGGTGCGATACGATTATTTACGAGTGTCGGTTTATTTTGGATTTACAGACTTGTTATTTAGTTTGGTTTTAAATAAAGAATCGTCGTCTTGTTTGAGTTTAACGACGGCGTTGGCATGATCGTTTGGTACGGTCATCGATAGTACATATTGGGAAAACAGCCATTTACCTTTGGTCAGAATTAGGATTCCAGATCCGCGACAAACGCCGAGGTTTGAGTCGAGCAGTTCGTCGAACCACGCCATGTTTTTTTGTTTGTTGAAATAAATGTTTCGTTCGAGTGGCGTGTACTTCCAACCTTTTCCACGATCAAAATACGGTTTTGCGAAGGCGGCAAACGCTCGTCGATCCCAATTTTCGGTAGCATCAGTTCCAATGAAGTGGAAATCTGTGCCCATAAGTGCTTCATAATTTTTCCAGTTGGCGGTTGCGGCCGCTTCGTGCCATTGGTTTAGCACGGCATCAACTTTTTGTTTCGAGTTGTCGTTCGTTTGTCCGATTGCACACGACACACACAGTAAAAGGACTTTCCAGAGTTTCATACGCAATGTTAGCAATTTTTTCAATGAGGTTTTATTTTTCGGGCAGCAATTGCGGCTATTCGCTCAAAATCCGCAGCAGCGTGGGCATGTGGCAGCGTTTTGGTTTGGCTTCTTTGGTCGCCAACCAAAACACGCCAAATTAGCCCACGCTGCTTTACGGGTTTTCCGCTTCTATCCGCGCTGCGGGCAGACGTTATCGAATAATTGTTAAGAACATTTTTGTAAAGCACGGATTTGAAATCCGCGCGATTGGAGTTTTCAAATCCGTGCCGTAAACAATTGTTGGCAACGTTTCGTCGGTAACAAATTCCGATCGCGCGGATTTCAAATCCGTGCCGTAAACAATTGTTGGCAACGCTTCGTCGGTAGCGAAACGCGCAGCCCGGATAGAGGCGGCATCCTTTTTATGGAGCTTCGCGTAATAAAAAGATACAGCCGAAAGCCGGAAATGCTGCCCAAATTAGCAAGAAAATTTTGCCCTAAACAACCTGCGCTGCGCAAAGTTGGTCGTTATTTGAACAGTAGTTGGCCCGACAAATCGTATTTATCATTTCCCGCAACCCGTATCTTTACCCTTTAATCTGCTTCAACGACGTTTTAATTCCTTTAATTAACGAGGAGCTAAAACCTTCGTGCTCCATTTCGTTTAAGCCCACAATCGTGCAGCCTTGCGGTGTAGTTACCCGATCGATGAGTTGTTCCGGATGTACTTTTTCTTGCATCAATAATTCGGCTGCGCCTTTAACTGTCTGCGCTGCAATGGCTAAAGCTGTTTGTGCGTCGAAACCAATTTCAATGCCGGCTTGCATTGATGCTCGGATGTAGCGCAAGGCGTAAGCTGTACCGCAAGCGCCAAGAACTGTAGCTGCATCCATCAATTTTTCTTCAATTTTTGGAGCGGTTCCCAAAGCACTAAACAATTCACTCACCACATTTGCTGCTTCGCGCGCCGGTTCTCCTGCAGCGATACACGTAGCCGAAGCATTGAATTGTGCCGCTATATTCGGCATGATACGAACCACGTTTTTAGTATTCTGCGTAAGCACCTGCAATCGTTCTAAAGACAAACCACTTACCGCGCTGGCAATAATGGTATTTGTCGAAAAAGGCATAAGATTTTCAATGACAGCTTCTGCCTGATGCGGCTTTATAGTAAGAATGATTAAATCGGCAGTAGTTGCAAATTGTTTTGAATCTGTAGCTGTTGCTATACCGCGATCGTGCAAATACGCAATCTTAGCTATGTCTCGGCGTGTAACCGTAATGGTGTGTGTTGGATAGGCATTTCGTAAACCTATGGCAATGGCTGTACCCAGATTTCCGCCGCCAACAATTAAAATATTCATACGTTCGGGTTTTCCCCAAAAGTAATCGATTCAACGTCAGAAGCCAAGTATCAGTTTCGCAATCGTGAAATAAATCATAATGCCGCAAATGTCGTTACTTGTAGTGATAAACGGGCCGGTAGCCAACGCAGGATCAATGCCAAATTTATTAAGTAATAAAGGCACAAAAGTTCCAATAAGCGAAGCAATTACAATTACTGAAACCAACGCAATAGTAACAATCATTCCAATAATTGGATCTACATCGAGAATAAAATACGTGCCCAGCAATAAAACACCGGCAAGAATAAGGCCGTTTAATAAACTTAATGAAATTTCTTTAAGCAATCGATTAAACAACGAGCCGCTCAACGTATCGTTTGCCAGACCTTGAACAATAATTGCCGACGATTGTACGCCTACATTTCCGGCCATCGCAGCTATCAGTGGAATAAAGAAAAACAGCGTTCCATGATCGGCCATCGCTGCTTCGAACAGTTTAAGCACATGAACCGTGATAAAACCGCCTAATAGCGCCAAAACCAACCAAGGTAAACGCGCTTTGGTGAGTTCCCATACGCTGTCGTCGGCTTCAACGTCTTGCGAAATACCTGCCGCCAATTGGTAATCTTTGTCGGCTTCGTCCTTAATTACGTCTACGATATCGTCGATGGTAATCCGACCAACCAAGCGGCCTAATTCATCAATTACGGGTATGGCTTCTAAGTCGTATTTCTGCATGATACGCGCCACTTCTACATCGGGCGTGTCTACTTTCACAAAGTTTAATTTGCTGATGTACACGTCGCTAATCGGGGTTTTGGTTGAGGTGGTGAGCAAATCTTTTAGGGAAAGGCGGCCTTTTAAACGGTCTTCGTCGTCTACAACGTAAATCGAATGTACACGCGAAATGTTTTCGGCTTGAATCCGCATTTGTTTCACGCAAGTAAGCACATTCCAGTTTTCGTTGACTTTGACCAACTCTTTGTGCATGATACCACCGGCGGTATTCTCGTCGTAACGGAGCAGTTCTACGATGTCTTTGGCATGCTCAACGTCTTGTAACTCCGAAATTACTTCTTCTTTTTTGCTTTGCGAAAGCTCGGCAATAATATCGGCCGCATCGTTGGTTTCGAGTTCGTCGAGCTCTTCGGCGATTTCCTTCGGCGAAAGTCGGTTAAGGATGTTTTCCCGAAGATCGTCTTCGAGTTCAAGAAGGATTTCGGCTGTTTTTTCCGAATCTAAAACGCGGAAAATATAGGTGGCTTGCTCAAAATCGAGTTCGTCGAGAATTTCGGCAATATCGGCGTGGTGCAATTCATTTAAAATAGACTCGAGTTCCGAATCTTGGCGGGTTTCAATGAGTTGCTCAAAGCGCGATATTAAATCTTTACTGATTTTGAATTCCATCGTTTCCTATTTTTTGGCAGAGTTCGATAAATTCGCCGACCGAGAGTTGCTCCGGACGCTTGTCAAAGATACTATCTAATCGCAAACCGTCCGACAAAGCGAGCGATTTTAAACTATTTCTTAATGTTTTGCGTCGCTGACCAAAAGCTGTTTTCACTACAGTAAAAAACAATTTCTCGTTGCAAGGAAGCGTAAAATTTTCTTTTCGAGTGAGTTTCAAAACACCACTTTTTACTTTCGGTGGCGGATTGAATACATTTTCAGAAACGGTAAATAGGTATTTGGCATCGTAAAAGGCTTGCACTAACACTGATAAAATACCGTACGTTTTTGAACCTTCGCGTTCGCAGATGCGTTCGGCAACTTCTTTTTGAAACATTCCTGAGAATTCCGGAACAAATTGTCGGATTTCTAACATTTTGAAAACAATTTGCGAAGAGATGTTATACGGGAAGTTTCCGATGATGGCAAAGGCTTGGCGATCGAAAAATGTAGTGATGTCTGTTTTGAGAAAATCTGCCGACAAAATTCGGTTTTCCAGTTCGGGATAATGTGTTTTTAAATACGCAACCGATTCGGTATCGATTTCAATAACCGAAGTTTTAAAGCCTTCGTTTTTCAGGAGGTATTTCGTTAGAACACCCATTCCCGGACCAATTTCAAGTACGTTATCGTAACCGGTTCCGCTAAGGGTTTCGGCAATTTTCTGAGCTACATTCTCATCGGTGAGAAAGTGCTGTCCGAGGTGTTTTTTAGCGGATACTTTTTGCATGAAACGGATTTAGGTATTTTGGTAAAAGTCTTCTACAACTTGAAGTTCGGTGCGAAATGCGAGCATTTTATCACCAAAGAGTTTTAGTCCGTCTTGGCGCAAGCGCGGCGCATCGTGGCGGTAATAGCTTTCCAAATCGCTGCGGTTTTGGGCTGTGTACAGGACGGCATAGGTGGTTGCGCCTTCGGGTTCTTCCACCAAAACTTTCACCAATCGGGCAGCAATAAACTTTCCGGTTGCTAAAACTTCGGGAATATGTGTTTCTTTCATCCATCGCAGCCACTGGTCGTGAATGGATTTATCCACGTTGCAGGTTACATTATAAATAATCATGTGTTAAAGATTTTTATCGCCACGGAGTAAACGGTAGCGCTTCCGAGCATCCACAAAAAAGATGGAGTCGGGATGATTGAAAATAACCTTTTCGTAAAAACTTTTCGCCTTTTCGGCATCAGCCAAACGCTCTTCGTAAATAAGTCCCGAAGCATACAAAGCTTCATCGAGATAAACGCTTTCTGGAAAATTCGAAATAATGGTCGAATAGTAGGTTAACGCATCGTTGTATACGCCGGTTTCGTTGAAATAATTGCCAAGACGAATGTTTGTAACGTCGAGTATTTCCTGTGTTTTGTTGTTTTTCAATAAACTTTGAAGAATCTCAAGTGCCAACGTATTTTTTCTGCGATACAGGAAAAAATCGGCTTTAGCTAATTGCTTTAAGTCGGTTTGTGTCGAATCGGCTACGGTGTTGTCGCTAATCAGCAAAAACATTTCCAGCGCGTCGTTGGCGATGAGTTGCGTAGAAGCCGATTTTAGTGCTTTGAATTGTTGTTGCGCCCACGTAAAATCGCCTTGATAGTAGCTGGTTTTAGCCGCTTTTAAATTAGCTTCGTGTCCGATGGCGTCGTTTTTAAAATCTTCCGAAACTTGCGCGTAATAGAGTAAGGCTTGGTTAAACTTCTCGTCGAACAGTAAAATGTCGGCCATATTCATCTTAACTTCTGCGATTTCCGTGCGATTAAGCGGCATTTTCAAAGCATCTTTCAAAATTTGAATACCCATATTCGGATTTTCTTTATTGAATGCTTCGAAATTTGCTTGGATGAGCAACAACGGATAAACTATGGCGCTTCTTCCAAACTCTGCATATAAAGCCGCGAAATTGGCATCGATTGCCGGATAATCGGCTGGTTTCGCTTTGTTGATCGTATCTGAAAGCAAAAACGTCTTGGCATCAATAATTAAATCAACGTCGGTTGTATTGGCAAGTACAAATTCGTACACACCTTTTGCGGTTTCTACATCATCATCTTCATAAGCTAAATTTGCCAAATTGAGGATGTTGTAAAACACGTCTGGATTTCTTTTGAAAATCGCTTTTTGCTGAACAAATGCCTTGTCGTATTCTTTAAGTTGAATGTAAAACCAGCTTAAGAATTCGTTCCAGAAAATGTCTGGATCTTTTTGCGAACGCTGAATGAGTGCTTTCCGCAAGGCTGCTGTAAAGGTTTCATCGCCTTTATCTTCGCCCATCATAAACCGACTGAGTTGCATTTGTATGCTAATTTGCATCGTCGGATTTTTCTTCGCTTCATCAAGAAATTTCTCGATCATTAGATCGGTTTTTCCTTGCTGTCCGTAGATAACTGCGATTTGGAAATTAAAGTTTAAGCGCGGATCGGCTGTTGTAGCCAATTCATATACTTGCAGTGCGTAGTCGAGCAGCACATATTTTTCGAAACTGTTGGCAACAGCGTAAACTTGAACCGGATTTTTGCGAACTTCTTCAACGGCTAATTGGTAATTCTCTTTTGCTTTTGCCTCTTCTTTTTTGGCCGCGTAGAGGTAGCCTAAATCTACGTACAGGTTAGGTTGTTTGTAGCGTTGTAATCGTTCTTTGAGAAGTGTTTCGGCTTTGTCGAACTGTTTGAGTTGCTGTAAACTTTCGATAAGTCGTGCAAAATGGCCGTTATGTCCCGGATTTTTCGCGAACAATTCTTCGTAGCTGAGTACGGCTTTTTCGAAATCGCCTTTTTCGAAATACTGCGCAGCAATCTGTTCGTTTTGTGCAAACGAAGTCAGCGAAATAAGACAAAGCAGTATCCAAAAATATTTTTTCATAATGCGTTCTAAAAAGCTAACGAAACTGCCGGCAAAACCGTATGTGTACTTACGAAATAATGTCGAATCCGGTGTATTTGCGAAGCACTTCTGGAATTACGATTCCTTCGGGTGTTTGGTAATTCTCCAAAATTCCTGCCAAAACACGTGGCAACGCTAACGAAGAGCCGTTTAGTGTGTGCGCTAAATGATTTTTTCCGTCTTCGTCGCGGTAACGCAATTTCAAACGGTTTGATTGGAAGGTTTCGAAATTGGAAACCGAACTGATTTCCAACCAACGACCTTGCGCAGTCGAATATACTTCAAAATCGTAGGTCATGGCAGAGGCAAACCCCATGTCGCCGCCGCACAAACGCAAAATTCGGTAAGGCAATTTTAATTCTTCTAAAATTTCTTTCACATGTTCAACCATGCCTTCCAAAGCAGCGTACGAGTTTTCGGGTTTTTCAATACGTACAATTTCCACTTTATCGAATTGGTGCAAACGATTTAAACCGCGAACGTGCGCACCCCATGAACCGGCCTCACGACGGAAACAAGGCGTATATCCGGTGGCTAGAACGGGAAGTTCGTTGCTTTTGAGAATGACATCGCGAAAGATGTTTGTAACCGGAACTTCGGCCGTTGGAATGAGGTACAAGTCGTCTTTGGCTGTATGATACATTTGACCTTCTTTGTCGGGAAGTTGCCCAGTACCGTAAGCCGACGCTTCGTTCACCAAATGTGGAACCTGAAATTCTTGGTAACCCGCATCGATGTTTTTATCGAGGAAGTAACTGATGAGCGCGCGCTGCAATTTGGCGCCTTTTCCTTTATAGATTGGGAAACCGGGACCTGTGATTTTGGTTCCGAGTTCGAAGTCGATGATGTCGTATTTTTTGATTAAATCCCAGTGAGGAACGGCATCTGCACTCAGTTCAGGAATGATTCCCGAAGTGAAAACCACTTCATTATCGTCGGCACTTTTTCCCGGAACTACTTTATCGGCAGGTGTGTTGGGCAAGCTGTAAAGCAGTGGCAAGAGCGCAGCTTGCAACTCGTCGAGTTTCTCGTAGAGTTTTTTGCTTTCTTCTTTGAGGTGTACGGTTTTTTCTTTTAAAATTTGTGCTTTGGCATTTTCGCCGGATTTCATTAAGGCTCCAATGTCTTTTGCTAGCGCATTAGCTTGTGTAAGCACTTCATCGAGAGCTAATTGCGTAGCTTTTCGGTTGTCGTCGAGTGCCAATATTTCTTCAACGGTTTTCGTGGCATCGATATTTCGTTTGGCCAAGGCAGCAAGCACTTTGGCTGTATTCTCGCGGATGTGAGTTGTTTGTAGCATTTGAAAAAATTGTAAAGCGTGCAAATTTAAGGAAAAAGGCTCGTTTTTAGTTGGGAAACGGAGTTCAAATCTGTTGGAGTTTTTGGAATTTACGTTTGGGGTGTTTTTTTTGGATTTTGGGTGGGTGGTGGATGAGGTGAAAGGCTTGTATTTACTAGGGTTTACAACCACCTAGGCGGCTTAAGCCGCCTAAGGGGTGAGTTGTGGTAAACCGTGGTGGTTTACCACTTATCTGACAGTACGCATTTCCGCAATTCCAATTTTACGGTTTTTCCGCATATTTTGCAGACAACGTTTTTCCCTTAGTTACAACCAAACCGAAATTACTAGCGAAAGAGAAGTCAAATCCTGAAAAAATTAGAAAAGCGTCGGGCAAAATTCCTGTAAAAGCGAAAGCACATCGGTATAAATTTAAAAACCAAGGTGTTTAAAACACGCTACCATTTTTAACCTGAGTTCGATGAAAAAAGCGAAGTTAGAAATCATATTAAATGGTTGATTAATACCAATTGGAACTGTAAAATAGATTAAAAAAAAGGTTCTTTTTGAGACAGCATAATGCAAAAAAATGTTGCATAGCGACGCTATGGAAGATTTTTACATCGAACTCAGGTTTTTAGTAAACGTTCGATTTTTAACATGGCACATTTGTTTTGCAAACGACTTCTCCGCCTTAGGGATTGCAGCAGAAATGAGCTGCAGTTGCTCGCGTTAGCACAAGGTGGTTTTGCGGCGACCAGCGGAAGCCGAAAAAGCGCCATTTGTGCGAGCGGGCAACCAAGCGAATTGCCGCGTAAAGCCCGGCGCACCTTAATTTTAGCCGAGGAAACGAGGCAACGCCAACCAGGTGCGCAAGGCCCAAAGAAATAAATCAAATGTGAAGATTAGAAACTGAGTTCACAGACATTCGTACTTGATTTACGCAACAGAAATGGTACTTTGCTATCTTTGAAAAAACATTTGGTATGAAGAAGCTGCTTTTTTTGGCTCTGTTTTCGACGTTTTGCACTTGGGCACAACACGGAATTGACTTTGAAATTTCGGATGCCGAAGCGCGTGCAGCCCAGAGCTTACAGTCGTTTCAGGCAAATAGCAATACGGCGAATTACGACGTGAAGCATCAAACTTTGAATTTTACCGTTAATCCGGCACAATATTTCATTAGTGGCGTGGTAACAACCGATTTCGTTCCAACCACCTCGTTAACGCAAATAACTTTTGATTTAACAGATGAACTAACGGTTTCGCAAGTAACTTCAGGCGCAGTTTCTTTAAGCTTTACGCAGAATTCGAACGATGAATTAGTGATTACTTTTCCTTCGCCGCTTCCTGCAGGAGTTCAACATTCCGTTACCGTTACCTATAGCGGTCAGCCCGCAGCCGGCGAAGAAGCTTTTACTACAGACACACATAACGGCGTTCCAGTACTGTGGACGCTTTCGCAACCTTACGGTGCCCGCGATTGGTGGCCGTGTAAGCAAGATTTGAACGATAAAATTGAATCGTTAGATATTTACCTCAATACGCCTTCGCAATACGTAGCTGTAGCTAACGGAATTCAGGAATCGGTTGTGATAAACGGGAATACTAAAACCACCCATTTTACACACAACTATCCGATTCCGGCGTATTTAATTGCTATCGCCGTAACGAATTATTCGATCTTTAACCAAGATGCCGGAACACCTCCAAACGATTTCCCGATCGTAAACTACATTTATCCAGAGAATTTGAGTACGGCACAGCAGCAACTGGCTCAGACATTGCCCATAATGACCATGTTCGAAGATTTGTTTGAAACCTATCCGTATCATACCGAAAAGTATGGGCATGCACAATTTGGCTGGAGTGGCGGCATGGAGCATACAACCGTTTCGTTTATGGGTAATTTTAGTCGCGGGTTGATTGCTCACGAATTAGCACACCAGTGGTTTGGAAATAAAGTTACTTGTGGCAGTTGGCAAGACATTTGGCTCAACGAAGGATTCGCTACGTATTTGTCGGCAATGGTGATCGAAGCTTTCGATGGCGACGCTGCTTTCGTTGAACATAAAAACGCACTAACCAACTGGATTACTTCGGTAGTAGGCGGTGCGGTTTACTTAACGCCGTCTGAAACCAATAGTGTAAATCGAATTTTCAGCAATCGATTGAGCTATAGCAAAGGCGCCATGGTTTTGCACATGTTGCGCTATAAATTGGGCGATAACACGTTTATTCAAGCATTACGCAATTATTTAAATGATGATGATTTGTCGTTTAAATATGCTGTTACTTCGCAGTTTCAAGAGATTTGCGAAACCACTTCGGGTACCGATTTACAAGAGTTTTTTAACGATTGGATTTACAATCAAGGATATCCAAGCTACTCAGTTGCGGTAACGTATTTGGGCAACAATCAGGCAAAAATTGTTTTGAATCAAACGCAATCACATCCGTCGGTGAGTTTTTTCGAAATGCCTGTGGAAATTGGTTTGATAAGTACTAGCGGCGAGCTGGAAATAGTTCGTGTAGAACACACAAGCAACGGACAAGAATTTATCGTTCCAGTAAACTTTCCAGTGGTTGACGTGAGTTTTGACCCGAACCGCAATATCATCAGCCGAAACAATTCCATTACTCTAGGAACCGACAGTTTTCTGCTCAACCAAGTAGCTTTAGCACCAAATCCGGCAACCGATTTTATGTCGGTTTCTATTCCTGAAGGATTGCAAATCGACGAAATGGCTATTTACGACATACAAGGGCGATTAGTTGCCAATCCGCAAAATGCAGCACGTATCGATGTGCAAGCCTTAGCGTACGGCACGTATGTGTTAAAACTGCACTCTAATTCGGGCTCGTCGGCGTCGTTTCAATTCATTAAGAACTAGCCGAAACCAGATTTAGCAGTCGGATTTCATCGGCGTTTAGTTCGATATCAGCAACGGCAAGCAATTCGTTTAGCTGCGTTACGGATGTTGCGCTGGCAATAGGTGCCAAAATCGTTTCTTGTTTGAGTAACCACGCCAATGCGATAGTTGCAGGTGTTGCATTATGTGCGGCCGACAATGCATCGAGTGCACTTAAAATGCGCATGCCGCGTTCGTTGAAATGATTGGCGAAACGGCCGCCGCGGATACTTTTCTGAAGATCGGCTGTACTTCGGTATTTGCCTGTTAGAAATCCGCTTTCCAAACTAAAATACGGAATAACTGCGAGCTGGAGTGCGGCACAGGTGTTTTGGAGTTCGCCCTCAAACTTCTCGCGCATATACAAATTGTAGTACGGTTGTAAGGTTCGGTACGGCTGCAATTGTTGCGATCGCGCTATTTCAGAAGCTTCTTGTAGTCGATCGGCAGTAAAATTTGATGCGCCGATGTAGCGAATTTTCCCTGCTTGAATAAGTTCGTCGTACGCGTGAAGTGTTTCGTCTTGGGCAGTTTCGGGATCGTCTTGATGACTTTGAAACAGATCGATGTAATCGGTTTTTAAGTTTCGCAACGATTGTTCCACAGCCGATTTCAAATACGCGGCTTTCAAACCTACTTTTCCTTCGCCCATATCCATTCCGGCTTTCGTAGCAATGATGATTTTGTCGCGACTTTTAACATCTGACAACCATTTTCCGATGATTTTTTCCGATTCGCCGCCCACATGTCCGGGAGCCCAACGCGAGTAGATGTCGGCGGTATCAATCATGTTAAACCCCTTGTCGATAAAGGCGTTTAGGATTTGAAAGGACGTTTTCTCATCGATAGTCCAACCAAAGACATTGCCGCCAAAAATGAGTGGTGCTGTTTTTAGTTCGGTGTTTGGAACAGATTTAAATTTGAGCATGCGAATTAAGATTTTTGTGAGCCTTGCGAAATTAACAAACTTTTACCGACTGCCGTTGTGCTTGCAGTTTTACTGCTGCATCAAAAAGATTACATTTGCGGCTCATTTAGAAGAAGATTCATGGAAATTGCTGTCAAATTTGGTCAGTTTTTGTTAAGTCTGTCGCTGCTCATCGTTTTGCATGAGTTGGGACATTTTATTCCGGCCAAGATTTTTAAGACGAAAGTTGAGAAGTTTTATCTGTTTTTCGATGTGAAGTTCTCGTTGTTTAAGAAGAAAATAGGTGAAACCGTTTACGGAATTGGCTGGTTGCCGTTGGGTGGTTACGTGAAAATTGCCGGTATGATCGACGAATCGATGGATACCGAAACAATGAAGCAAGAACCACAGCCGTGGGAGTTTCGTTCGAAACCGGCTTGGCAACGACTCATTATTATGTTGGGAGGCGTAACGGTAAACTTTGTTTTGGCGTTTTTGATTTATATTGGAATGGCTTATGCTTACGGCGACTATTACATCAAAAACGATGAGGTTAAAGACGGCGTTTGGGTGCAAAATCCCGTTGTGGAAAAAGCCGGAATTCTAACGGGAGACAAGATTATTAGTATCGATAACACAAAAGTAGATAAGTTTAATGCGGCAATTATCCTTAATCTATTGATGGCAAAAACGGTCGAAATCGAACGTAACGGAACGCCACAAACCATTACATTACCGCAGAACTTCATCGGTCAGTTTATCGATGCAGATAAGCGTAACGCTATTTCATTGCGAATGCCCTTTGCTGTTGGTGGCTTAGCCGACGATTCGAAGAACAAAGACATTCTGAGGGCAAAAGACATCGTTGTGGAATTGAACGGACAACCCGTTAAATATTTCGATCAAGCGCCAAAAATTTTAGAAGCGAACAAAGGAAAGTCGATTTCAGGCGTTGTTTTGCGCGATAATAAGCGCGTTCCGGTGCAACTAAATGTAAATGCAGAAGGCAAGTTGGGTGTTGGTTTGGGAGGTTTGAAGGAAGATAACTTGGAGCGTTTAGGTTACTATAAATTCAGCAGAGAGTCGTACGGCTTTTTCGAGTCGATTCCGGTTGGGATCGATAAAGGAATCGAGCAGTTGGCTGGATACGGCCGACAGCTAAAAGCGATTTTTACGCCAAGTACAGGTGCTGCGAAGGGAGTAGGAGGGTTTTATGCCATTTTTAATATTTTCCCGGAGGAGTGGAGTTGGCAAGTATTTTGGGCCATTACGGCAATGTTGTCAATTGTTCTCGGTGTCATGAATTTATTGCCCATTCCGGCGCTCGACGGCGGGCATGTGATGTTCTTGTTGTACGAAATGATCAGCGGCAGAAAACCGAGCGATAAATTTTTGGAGCGTGCAC
>CALRVY020000059.1:0-16432 GCA_943371725.1 Pseudanabaena sp. UWO311
CATGTATGCTTTGTGCAGAACCATAAAAAGAGCTTGCTTCACGCCACGGCTTTTGCGACCCAACATATCGGTAAAATTATTTTGGATTTTGCTTGCCAAAGCGATGCTGTTGTCCATGTACTCTTCTTGGAGCATGGTCATCCCGATCATTTTCTCTGGAGAATTCGGATCAAATCCTTCGTATTTGATTTTATAGTCTTTCTCCATGGTGATCACGGCGTTTTCGCGTTTCGCTGCTTCGAGGTTGCTCGCGTTTTTACCCGGACCCATTACATAGGTTTCGGTTCCATCGGCAGAGAGATTGGCGTTTGCGTTGCAGTGAATAGAGACAAAAATGTTTGCATCGGCACGATTGGCGATGTTTGCACGTTCCATAAGTTCGATAAAAACGTCGGTTTTACGAGTATAAACCACATCGATATCGGATTGTTTTTCTAAAATTTTCCCAACGCGAAGCACCACTTCAAGAGCGATTCGTTTCTCTAAATAGCCGTGATA
The DNA here is from genome assembly GCA_943371725.1 of Pseudanabaena sp. UWO311. Classification (GTDB taxonomy): domain Bacteria; phylum Bacteroidota; class Bacteroidia; order Flavobacteriales; family Flavobacteriaceae; genus Flavobacterium. Next base: position 499 of record CALRVY020000059.1, read on the forward strand.
CGAGGCTCCAAAGTCTTTTCCACCGTGCCCGGCATCGAGTGCAACTTTAAATGTATTTGACTGAGCAGAAACAAGTTGAGTAAATAAAAGTATGTTTAATAAAATGAATTGTAAAGATTTGCGTTTGCTGTTCATCTTTCAGGCTTGTTTTTTTGTGGATTTAAATGCTTCGTTAAAATTACTTCCGGCTTATATAGCTGAAAAATTATATGTAAGTTTGACCCACCAAAAAGTGCGCCACTTTTCACAAAAGTAGTATTAATACATTTGCGTTCAAACTTACTTCATATCGTTTTTTTAGCAACGTTTTTAACAATCTGTTGCGGAAAAGTTCAGGCGCAGGAATTGCCTGCAAAATCACTTAACGTTTCACGTACACCAGACGATACTCTGAAAGTATCGCTACCGACCACAACCATCGATACCTCAAAAAAAGGTAGTGTTGAACCCAAGAAACCCGTCTTAGAAGATATCGTTCGCCGCAAGGCAAAAGGCTACGAGCGGATGAATCAGAAAACAAAGCAACTAACATTATATGATGAAGCTGAGCTTTATTATCAGGATGTTGAATTAAAAGCTGGTATTATCGTAATGAACTACGAAACCAATGAAGTTTCGGCCGGTCGAATCAAAGATTCCACTGGAGCTTTAGTGCAACGACCCGTTTTTAAGCAAGGTGCGAATGTAGTTGAACCCGATTCGATACGTTTCAATACCAAAACCAAGAAAGTCATCATTTATAACTCGCGATCGCAGCAAGGCGAGCTAAATTTTATTTCCGAAATTGCTAAACGGGAAAACGATTCGGTTTACTTTTTATCGCGAACGAAATTTACCACTTCTAAAGACATCGATAATCCGGAGTACTATTTCTTGGCGCGGAAGGCAAAATTTGTTCCCAAAAAGAAGGTAGTTGTGGGTGCTACTAATATGTACATTGCCGACGTTCCCACGCCGATTGCGGTTCCGTTTGCTTTTTTTCCGATGACAACCAAAAATCAGTCGGGAGTACTTATTCCAACGTTCAATGACACCAACAATCGCGGCTATTCGCTTCAAAATGGTGGTTATTACTTTGCGATTAGCGATTATCTGGATTTGAAGTTAACCGGCGATTATTTTACGAACGGAAGTTATGCTGTTCGAGCAGAAACGAATTATGCTTTGCGCTATAAATTTCGTGGAAATGTGAATTTTAGATACGAGAATCAGGTTTTTAGCGAAAGAGGTTTTCCAGATTACAGTCGCACGACGCTTTACAATATTCAATGGAGCCATGCACAAGACGGTAAATCAAATCCCAATTCTCGCTTTTCTGCATCGGTGAATTTAGGAAGTTCGCAATTTTTTCAGAATTCGTTCAATCAATTAACTGCTGCATCGCGATTAAATAACACGCTGGCGTCGTCGATATCGTATTCAAAGACGTTTAATTGGGAGCCACAAGTAAACATCACGTTGTCGGCTACGCATTCGCAAAATGCGCAAACGCAAGACATTAGTATGACCTTACCTACTTTCAATGCAAGTATGGACCGTGTTTTTCCGTTTGCACCGAAAGATGGCGTAAAGAAAGGATTTATTCAAAACATCAACTTTCAATATAATGTAATTGGTGAAAACCGATTCAACACTAAAGATTCGCTTTTCTTCAAACCAGAAATGTTTCGAGATGCACAAACGGGCATGCGACACACGATTCCATTCAACACCAACATTAAAGTATTGAAGTATTTTAGTATTCCTTTTAACTTTAACTACAATGAAATTTGGTATTTGAAGACATTGAATCGCCGTTTTGATCCGGAATTAAATCAGGTTGTTGATAGCGACGAGTATGGATTTGACGCTTTTCGTACCTATAATTTTAGTACTGGAATTGGAACGACGATTTACGGAACCTATGATTTTGGTGATAAAGGAAAAATAAAATCAATTCGGCACGTCATGCGTCCGGCGATTTCATACGGATATACGCCTAGTTTCGATCAATATTACGATACGTACGCTATAGATGCCACGGGTACTACCGTGAAGGAATATACGCGCTTTGAGAACGGGATTTACGGCGCACCGCAACGAAGCTTTAGCAATATTGTAGGACTAACGCTTTCCAATACATTTGAAGCGAAAGTGACAGATAAGGATTCTACGAAAACGGAATACAAGAAAATCATGTTGCTTAACAATTTGAATTTTCAAACCGATTATAACATTAGTGCCGATTCGCTTCGGTGGTCGCCGGTACGAATGAGCGGAACCACACTTTTGTTTAAGGAGAAAATGAATATCAACCTTGCAGCAACGCTCGATCCATATGCTATCAATCGTGCTGGCCGACGTATAAACACATTCAATATTAACAATGGTGGATCGCTTTTTCGTTTAACGAGTGCAAATGTTACAGTGAACTACTCTCTTGATAGCAAAATTGGCGGAAAAGGTGGAAAAGATAGCGAACAAAACCAACGAAATGGTGGTCGTGATGATGATTTGTTTGGAGCTGCAACCGATTTTGGAGACCGACGTCAATCACAATTTAATGACGAAGACGATGCTGAGAGCAAGCCTCTCGAACTTTTTGCGGCCGATATACCTTGGGATTTAACATTGGCCTATGCCCTAACCTACTCCAACGATAGGCGGCAAAGCGAGATCAGTGGAAATAGTTTAATGGTTTCTGGCAACGTTTCACTGACACCGAAGTGGAAGATAGGTGCTTCGAGTGGTTATGATTTCGTACAAAAAGGACTCACTTATACGCAATTGCGGTTTGAACGCGACTTGCTGAGTTGGCGAATGGATTTTACTTGGGTGCCAATCGATATTTATCGTTCGTGGGGTTTCTTTATTGGAATCAAGAGCGGTATGTTGAGCGACATTAAGTGGGAGAGTCGCAGTTTACCGGATCAAGTTCGTAGATAAGTTGTTATATTCCTTAACTTTAGAACATGAAAAAAATCATTTTTACAGACAAAGCTCCGGCTCCGATTGGGCCATATAATCAAGCGGTTCAATTTGGAAATCAGTTATTTACTAGCGGTCAGATTGCTATTGATCCGAGTACTGGACATTTAAAACTGAAGAATGTTAGTGAGCAAACGGAACAAGTAATGCTTAATTTACAAGCTGTACTTGAGGCGGCAGGATTCGACTTTTCTGATGTTGTTAAAACGACCATTTTTTTAACCGACATGGACGACTTTGCGACTGTAAATGGCGTTTACGAAACGTTCTTTAATGAAGATACAGCTCCTGCTCGCGAAACAGTTGCTGTAAAAGGCTTGCCAAAAGGTGTCGATGTGGAGATATCAATGATAGCTTTTAAAGAGTAGTATCTGGATTGATAGTGTCACTCGATTGCAATTTCGATAATGCGAGTTCTATAAAAATTTTCGTTATATAGGTTGAAGTTAAGTGCTTTAACTACAACATTAGAAACTGCTATACGATAGCAAAGACAGCATACCATTTAAAAAGTCGCTTACTTCTTTTTTTTGATACTTGGGTTTTCAAAATAAAATGCGATTTGTAATTAACTATTTCAATATTTTCAAATTTTGACTTTTATATTTAAATCAAGTTAATTGATTACATTAGTCTTAAAAATCTTTAAAACTTTTAAATGACTAAGGCGGCTAGTAGTTTATTGCTTTTTTTTACGAGTGTTGTTTCGTTCGCCAATGATGGTGCCTATTTCGGAAGCGGCAATCATTTAGTACCGATAAACGAATCGGAGATAAGCATTAAGAAAGAAATACTAACCTTAAAAAAGCGCAATAACTTGCAAATGGAAGTCACGGTTTATTACGAGTTCTACAATCCTAGCCATGGGAAAAATCTAAAGGTAGGCTTTGAAGCTTTCGCACCGGAGGGAGATGTCACAAAGATTAATGAAACCAAACGACATCCCTACATGCATAATTTTACTGTGGAATTTAATAATACCATTTTGGGGTACGATATTTCATATTTGCCGCGCGAAAAACTTCTCAACGAAAATTCTTTAGAAGGCGCAATTAGCTTTCAATCAGTTGAGAGACAAGTTTATGAAGGTGAATTTGATTTTATTTACGTGTATCATTTCGATGCACATTTTAAAAAAGGTATAAATGTTATTAAGCACACATATATAGTTGATCTCTCAAATTCAGTTGAATATCTTTATTCATTTAGCTACATACTCACGGCAGCAAAACGCTGGGCAAATAAACAAATTGATGACTTTACTTTGATTATTGACATGGGACCGTTTGAAGCTTTTACAATGAATAAAACTTTTTTTCATAGTGCAGAAGAATGGATTGTAAACGGAATTGGGCGGTTTGAAAACACTACAGAAACTGGAAATATACCAGCAGTAAATTTTTACATCCATAATGGCACAATACAGTTTCAGAAAACCAATTTTAAAATTCCTGGAGACTTGTTTTTGAGTAGTGAGAAAAAATATGGCTTTTCGGAAGACAGTTTCTTATCCTTTTCCTACCGAATTCACGAATTTCCGCCCATACCAAAAACACCTTTGGAACGAAAAATTTACAGAAATTTACCCTATGCAAGGCGAGGCTATGTGTTTAAAAATAAAGAATTAGCTGAGTTTTTTAAGAAGTTTGTTTGGTATATCCCTGATCCAAATTTTATTCCCGACTTTAACGCACTTTCCACTGTCGAAAAAGAATGGATTAACAGTCTGGGCGCCGAGTGATAATATTGAACTAGCATGATTAAGAAAATTGTTGTTTGCTTTACTTGTACTTTTTTAACTATTTTACTATCGTCAATTTACGGTGCTTTACACGACCAAATTACCTATTCAATTTCGCCAGAATATTTTACCGTTTATAAATTTGATCAGTTTGGTTTTTCCGATTGGGGAATGCAATCGCCCCGATTAACAACAGCATTGATTGGCGTTTTGGCAACTTGGTGGATGGGATTATTCCTTGGTGCGTTTTTGAGTATTTTGGGACTGATTCATAAAGATTACAAAACGATGTTTCGGCTGGTCATGCGTTCGCTTTACATTACGTTTTTAGTTACTATTCTTTCAGGAGTTTTGGGCTATATCGTCGGATTGTTTGATACGGAAGCGTACAAAGAATGTTGTTTCCCTTACAGTGTTCAAGATCCGGTTAATTTTGCTTTAGTTGGAAGCATACATAATTATGGATATGGCGGAGCATTAATTGGCGCAATATTAGGTATTCTTTACCAATTAATTATGAAAAATAAAACCGAGGAGCTTTGGCAAATCCACAAAAAATAAAATTCAAATCGGTAGCCGATTTTTTAAAAAGTTTGCCTTCCGGCGAATGGGAAATCGTGGAACTACTTCGAGAGTTGATTTTTGAAACCGTTCCTGAAGTAAACGAACGATTAGCGTATAACGTACCATTTTTTTATCGAAATCGAAGATTGGCTTTTATTTGGCCGGCGTCGGTGCCGTGGGGAAACATTAAGGAAGGTGTTGCTTTGGGATTTATGCATGGAAATGCCTTCCTGGAAACAGGTGCTAAACCCGGCTCGAAAGTGGTGCGAATTGTGTTTAAATCGGTTGCCGAGGTTGATCGTGATTTGGTGCGGCAATTGTTGTACGAAGCGATTTATGTTGATGATCATTTCAATAAAGAGGGAAAGTACTTTTAACCAGACTGCTTGGGGCACAATTTCTTAAAAAAGCAGCAGTAAACTACGAAGCTATTCAGACACATCATCAGACAATTAAACCTTTTTGAAAAACTTAAGTCATAGAGTAATAAGCTATGAGATAATGAGAAGCAATGCCACAATTCTCTTACGAATAACCATTCCTATTAACCTGAGTTCAATTAAAAATCTTTGTCAGATCGCTTGAAATCAACAAATTACGAAATAAAATAGCAATGGAAAGGAACAACTTCCATGCTAAACAGATAAACGGCTGCCTACTTCGTCTGATTTTTTTGCAATACTACAGTATCCCAATAAAAATCTGCCTTGTAATCAACCATTTATCTGTTTTCTGACCGCAATTTTTAAATCGAACTCAAGTTATTAAGTCGCGGTTTGCCAATTTGCGATAAATTTTCCAAAAACAACCAAAACAAAACTATTAACCCAAAACCAACCATTATGTTTAAAAGAACCCTTGCCTTATTATTAGTTGCTGCATCATTTTCGTGTGGAAGTGATGAAAATAACGAATATGTTCCCGTTGCGATGTATCCAGAAATCGAAGCTACTTTTGGAAGTAATATCGATTTATCTAATCTCGCAAATTATGCTAATCAAACTGTCCCGCCTTATATAACGAAAAGTAATGTCGGTACGAATATCATTACTGATAAAGGTGCAACGCTGGGTAGAGTGTTATTCTACGATAAAAAACTTTCTTCTAACAACACTATTTCTTGCTCGAGCTGTCACCAACAAGCCAATGCTTTTAGTGATGTTGCTGTTTCGAGTTCAGGTGTAAATGGAACTACAGGAAGACATTCGATGCGATTAATTAATAATCGTTTTGCAAATGAATCGAAGTTCTTTTGGAACGAAAGAGCGGTTAACTTAGAAACTCAAACTACCATGCCAATTAAAGATCATGGCGAAATGGGTTATAGTGGAACCGATGGCGACGAACCTTTCTCGGGTTTAGTTGCCAAATTAGCGGATATTGGCTACTACAAGGAGCTTTTTAAATTTGTTTATGGTTCGGAAGAAATTACAGAAAATAAAATACAGCTAGCTTTAGCGCAATTTATAAAAAGCATTCAATCCTTTGATTCAAAGTACGATGCAGGCAGAGCGTTAGCTACCAACGATGGTCAGCCGTTTACGAATTTTACACCACAAGAAAATCAAGGAAAGAATTTATTTTTAGCACCTCCCGTTTTTGATGCTACAGGAAACAGAACTGCCGGCGGATTAGGTTGTGCAGGTTGTCATGCTGCTCCTGAATTTGATATCGATCCTAACTCTAGAAATAATGGAATAATTGGTAACATTAATGGTACTGGAATTGATATTACAAATACACGTGCGCCGTCTTTGAGAGATCTAGTACAAGTAAATGGAAATTTAAATGGTCCCATGATGCATACAGGCGTAATCACAACTTTACAAGCCGCTATTGGTCATTATGGAACGATAAATATTGCTCCGGGAAATACCAATCTAGATCCTAGATTACGACCAAACGGATTTGGCCAGCAATTACATTTAACTGCGCCAGAAGTGAATGCGGTAATAGCTTTCCTGAAAACGCTAGCCGGAACAAATGTTTACGTAGATCGCAAATGGAGTGATCCGTTTTTGGATTAAACGAAGTAGTAGTTTGGAAATACTTTCCGCTTTAAAAAATGCTCGATAATTCCAACAAAAAATGCCAAACGTTTCCATTTGGCATTTTGAGTAAATTTAAGGTTCGTTATTTGTTTAACGAATGGTATTGGATGAGTCCGTCGATGGGGCGACGCAGTACGTTACCCAATTTTAAGCCGTGTTTGTTTAAGGTAGCTTCCAGTTCGTCGCGCAGGTAAAAAGCGATCGAACCGATGAAGTGTATCGGATATTGTTTTGCTTCTTCGTATTGCAAAATGTAAAACTCAACGAATTTTTCCATTTCTGCGTGAATCAATTCCTGGCAAAAATCGCTGTTTTTGTGCTTGATTAAAAACTTCGCGAAGGTTGCTAAATACGCGTTCGGGTTTGGTTCTTTGTACAAATTGTGTTTGATGAAATCGGGATCCACATTGTACTCTTTTTCGAACTCTTTTGCGAGCAGCGACGGCATTTTATTGAAGAAATAGCCGCGAAGCAAATACCTTCCGAAACGGTTTCCGCTGCAATCGTCCATGGCAATATAACCCAACGATTGTACTTTTTGGTGCAATACGTTTCCATCGAAATAGCTGCAATTGCTGCCGGTTCCGAGGATGCAAACAACCGCTTTTTCGCCTTTTGGTGTGGTGGCGTAAACGGCTGCGTACGTATCTTCTTGAACGCTGATGTATGCTTTTGGAAAATATTTGGTAAAGACGTCGGCGAGATAGTTTTTCATGCGATCGGTACCGCAGCCGGCGCCGTAGAAATACAAATGCGTGACGTTGTTTTTGTTGTGCGAGATGTCGAAACGATCGTTTAAACGTTCAACGACTTCCTCTTTGGTAAGCACTTCCGGATTGAGTCCGAGCGATTGCGTGGTGAAGAGAACCTTGCCGCTGTCGTCAATGGCAATCCAATCTGCTTTGGTTGAACCGCTGTCTACTAGTAATTTCATAATGGAATATTAGCTTTTGGTATTGGTGCCCTAGCCCTGATTGAAGCGGAAATCTTGTGCTGTGGTGGCGTTTAAGCCACAGCACAAATTGCAGCGAAAAGCAGGAAATAGCTTCTAAAAATAAAAAAACCGACGCAGAAACAAGCGCCGGTTTTCAAATTCGTGATTTATAATTTTGAAATGTGTACTGCCAAGTCGATTAATTTGCTTGAATACCCGTACTCATTGTCGTACCATGATACAATTTTAAAGAAGGTGCTGTTTAAGCCAATACCTGCTTTTGCATCAACGATTGATGTTCTTGAATCTCCGATAAAATCTTGCGAAACCACGTCGTCTTCGGTATAACCTAAAATTCCTTTGTAGTTTGTTTCCGACTCTGTTTTCAAAACCGCCATGATATCGTCGTAGCTGGTTTCTTTCGCTAATTTCACGGTCAAATCGACTACAGAAACGTCGGCGTTTGGAACACGCATCGACATACCGGTTAATTTTCCGTTCAATTCTGGAATTACTTTACCAACGGCTTTTGCGGCACCGGTTGAAGCCGGAATGATGTTAAGCAAAGCTGCACGTCCGCCGCGGAAATCTTTTCTTGAAGGTCCGTCTACAGTAAGTTGCGTTGCGGTTGTTGCGTGCACGGTGGTCATTAAACCTTCCACGATTCCGAAATGGTCGTTCAAAACTTTTGCCAAAGGAGCCAAACAGTTTGTGGTACACGACGCGTTTGAAACAATGGTATCGGCAGCCGTTGCTTTGGTGTGATTTACGCCCATTACAAACATCGGTGCATCGGCAGAAGGAGCAGAGATTACTACTTTTTTAGCGCCGCCGCGAATGTGCGCTTGAGCGGTTTCCAAAGTGGTAAAAATTCCGGTAGATTCGGCAACGATTTCAGCGCCCACTTCGTCCCACTTCAAAGTAGCAGGATCTTTCTCCGCAGTTACGCGAATGTTACGACCATCCACATACAATTTACCGTCTTTCACTTCTACATTTCCTTCGAAACGTCCGTGAACTGAATCGTATTTTAAAAGGTACGCCAAGTGATCTACATCTAGTAAATCGTTGATGGCAACTACTTCTACGTTATCTCTTTTATAAGCTTCTCTAAAAACAATTCGACCGATACGGCCAAATCCGTTAATTCCCAATTTCACTTTTGACATAGTCTGTTATTAATTTAAATGATGGTTTGTTTTAAGTCGACATAATATCGCTTACGCGGAGGAGTTCGCGGTCGATTTCCGTATGTCCTTTTATGGCTTGTTCTAGTGGCGTGAGTGCTACTGTATCGTTTAGGATTCCGACCATGAAGTTGGATTTTCCTTCGAGTAGCGATTCTACGGCTTTCACTCCTAAGCGACTAGCCAAAACACGGTCGTAGCACGAGGGTGCGCCGCCGCGTTGCATGTGTCCGAGTACCGAAACGCGCACGTCGTATTCGGGTAAATTCTCTTCTACATAATCTTTCAGTTCGAAAACATTTTTTCCGATTTTATCGCCTTCAGCAATCACGACAATACTCGATGATTTCCCGGAAGCTTTACTTTTCTTTAGCGAATCGAGCAAACGATCGAGTCCGAGATCTTCTTCTGGAATCAGAATTTCTTCAGCTCCGGCGCCAATTCCGGCATTAAGTGCAATATGTCCGGCATCGCGGCCCATAACTTCTACGAAGAAAAGTCGGTTGTGCGAAGATGCGGTATCGCGAATTTTGTCGATAACTTCTACAACAGTATTTAGTGCGGTATCATAACCCAGTGTGTGGCTTGTGCCGAAAATATCGTTGTCGATTGTTCCTGGAATTCCCATTACTGGGAAACCGAATTCGGCGTTAAAAACTTCGGCACCGGTGAAACTGCCGTCGCCACCGATAACAACAAGTGCATCGACACCTGCTTTTACGAGATTTTCGTGTGCTTTTTTGCGACCTTCTGGGGTCATGAATTCTTTAGATCGCGCCGATTTCAGGATGGTTCCTCCTTTATTAACGATGTTGTTTACAGAACGTGGCCCCATTTCTTTGAAGTCGCCCTCAATCATTCCTTGGTATCCGCGGTAAATTCCGATACATTCAATATTGTGGTAAGCACAGGTTCTAACAACGGAACGGATAGCTGCATTCATGCCCGGACTATCGCCACCAGAGGTTAAAACTCCAATCTTACGAATTTGATTTGACATTTTTAGGTCTTTAAAAATGCTAAATTAGCAAAGTTCGACCGCTACAAACACAGCAAATTCAGTAATTTAGCAAAGCTTTTGCAATTCAAACGTTTTCGTTAATAAGTTTTTTGAGAGAAGTAGGTTCTCAATCTTCTTTCGCGGGAATAGCTTCTTTGTTTGGTTTCTGTTTTTCGTCTTTTTTATCGGAATTTTCGTCTTTTTCTTTATTGAAGTTGAGAAAGTCGTACATATCGTGATCGGAATCGTGCATGAAATCGTTCGATTTAGCTCGATCGAGCACTTTCTTTTTAAATATTTTATTGACGAATTCTTTGAAAGTGTCAAAATTTACTTCGTAGGTAACCCCGATTCCTTGTGTATATCCTATTCCTTCTCCAAGGTAATTGATGTCGTTTTCCCGATTAAAAAAGCGCAAATTCATTGTTCCATCTTCGTTTACACGGTACTCGACTTCCACATTTCCTACCAGAGCAGATTCGTTAATTCCACCGATTGGCACACCGACTTGTCCGTTTACGGTAATACGGTCGTTTATCTGTGTGGTTATGGTTAAATCGATACTACCGTCGGTTTCAGCGCCGGGTTTTCGATCGGCCGAAATAATATCTAAACCTACTTGAACTTTATCGTCTGTATTCTGAAATAAGTTGTCGAAAATTCCGCTTGCTGTTTCAAAAAGATTTTGGGTTACAGCACTTTGCGTGACGCCGTCTTGCGAGAGAAATCCGCCGGTTGAAAGCAGTGTTAATGCCTGAGTTTGACGGGTGTCGCGGTCGCTTAATTTTGTTTCGATTTCCGATCGAAGTACCGAAGAAACGGTAGGGAAATTAATGGAGAAATCGGGTTCTGGATTACTTAGATTTCCGGAGATGATAATACCAACATCAACAGGTACGCGTCGATTTACGGAAGGATTATCCAACAAAACAGCCGGATTGGCGCTTGCTCGATACACCGCTTCGAGATTTAGACGCGCACGCATCGGATCGCCTTCCCAAGAAATGGAACTAAACTTCTTAACATCGAATTTTTTATCAATTACGCCGCGATAACGAAAATTGTAGGAGCCTTCGGTAACTTGATAATCGCCTGTCATTCTGAATTTTCCAATTGTATTAATTTCCAAAAGCAAAATTCCATTTCCTTTTCCTCGCATTCCGTGTTTGGTTTCGCGATCGAGAATAACTTCGATTTCGGCGTCGGGTGTGATATTCAAGTCGAAATTTAGTTCCAATCCTTTGTATCGCGAAATTTGGTCTGTAAAACCTTCTTTAAGACTGTATTTTTCTTTTTCGGTTAGGAAGTGAATAAAATTCGTGCTGCTTGTACCTTCCGAATTGTTAATTGGAATCTTTATTTCGGTTCCGGGTTCCGATTTTGCATTCACATCAATTTGTAAACCATCGGTTGGTCCGGTGATCGTTGCGTTTCCGTTTATAAATGCAGTTCCGTAGTAGGCCGCATCTTCACTGTCTTTGGTGTCTAAAACCAGCAGTTTATTGGCATCGATTCGCAAATCCAAACGCCAATCGGTAAAGTATTTATGACGTATTTCGCCATTCAAACGACCTTCTGTTTTGTATTTTGTATCTATTAAAGTATTGTTTTGAAATAGAAAACGACCTTCAGCTAAATCAATAAAACTGCTTTCTTTAAAAGAATAATCTGTGTTTAAGTACGGAATTTTAAATCCGGCTTGATCGAGGAAGAGTCGGCCGTTGACTTCAGGTTTGTTGACGACTCCTTTTAGATTCGCCGTTCCCGACAGTTTTCCGCGAATGTCTGTAAGGACTTCGCCCCCGAGCGGACTAAATGCGGCGAGATTGAAGGCATTCAATCGTAAGTCGACATCCATTAAGGTTTGGTCGTTTTCAAAAGTTAGGAAGCCTTCGGCGCTAAATGCATCCACATTTTCATTTTCCAAAGAAGCGTCGATTATAAACTTTTTGAAGCTGTTATCGCCTTCAATATCGAGATTCAGTTTACCAAGAAGTTCGTCGTTGATTTTAAGATCGGCTACTTGAACAGAGGCAGTTGGCTCAAAAATTTGTTTGTTCTGACGCAAATTCACTTCACCATCCAACTGCCCCGAAATGTCTAAACTATCGACCGACGGGACAATTTTACCCAGATTCACTTTTTCAAAAGACAGGTTTAAATCTTTGTATGTAGAGTCCTTGATTGTTCCAATGAAGCCAATTCGCTGGTTTTCGTGAGTCATTTCAAAATTTTGAAAATCAAATTCTGAAAGATCTTTATTGAAAATTACTTTGTTTTGTTCGTTATCATTCTCATTTAAAAACCACAAATAATCTTTGAAGTGCAGTTCTGATTTCTTTATACCAACAACGTTTTTGTTTTCCTTATCGATCGTATGAAAGAAGTTCAAATTGAAATAATCTTGCGATTTTTTGCCCCCTTTAAACTCCGAACGCACATACATAGTATCCTTGGCGGTTATGTTAATCAGGTTGAAATCGGCGATTTGATAATATTTGGTTTTTATAGAGTCGAGCTCAATAAATGCATTATAGAGTGGGTTTCGATTGTCAACGATGACTTTAATTTTTTGAAGTTCGTTTCCATCGTAGGTAACATTTGGCGAATTAAAGTTTAGTTTAAAGTCGTTGTTGTCGCTGTTTATGCTTCCTCGCAGAAAAGTATTGGTTGCTAGTTTTACTTCTGGAAAGAAAATTTCGACGATTTTATTGTAGATACTGAGGTTAAACTTCAGAAACTGTCCTGGTTTTACGCGATGCGGTTTGTAATTGGTGTACAAGCTTCCAACGGCATTTTGAATCATTGGAAAAACCTCTTCAAACTTAAATTTTCCACTCACGCGTCCGTCGATGATTTCTGGGGAATTCATCTCGATCGTTTTCACACCTTCAGTATCTATAGTTGAAGAAAGCGTGAATGTATCGAACAAATAAGTATCGTTCTGATTTTGATACGAAGTTTCGTAAACCACAACTTCACCGGTTGCGGTATCGAGTGAATTTCCGCTGATATTTGCTTTGATATCGCCTTTAAAAACAGCAATTGAATCTGTAGTGAAATTCAATTTTCTGAGATTTGCGAAGTCAATAATGGCATGAAATTGATAGTTTGGAACTTTACGACTTAAATCGACCGTTCCGTCGAAATCCATAAACAAATTCGGGTCGTTTGCAATGACAGTTCCTTTGTAAATAGGGCTTTTCAGCGTTCCATTGATCGCTATATTCTGATAGTTGTACCTGTTGTAACCTAAGGCGCGAATTTTTCCGCTAATCTTGGTATTTAGGTTTTCAGCTGTAAACCCAGAACCGTCGACATTAGCTGTCATTGATAATTTGCCCAGATCTTTGCGTTGTGCAAATGCTCCAATGGAAAAGTTTTCAAAAAGCAAAGTTCCTTTGTATTTGGCGTTCTCAAAATCGTCGATGCCACGAATATTCAAATTTGCAGCTAATTTCCCGATTGTTGCATTCATCCCGAAATTACTTTGCAAATCGGTGCGACTCAAATTTACTTTTCCCTTAATCTGAAAAATACCCAATCGAGCTACTTCTTTAGGTAAGCTCTTTCCAATAACATTCGGAATTAAGGCAGCTAAACTGTAATAATCAGAGGTAAAGTTTTGTAACTGGGCTTTCAGTAAAAACCGTTGCTTTTCGTTTCCAAAGCTATTTATAAGATGTAAATCGCCGCTAAGCAATGTTTTTCTAGAATCGCGAAGCCAAGTATCGGTTAGCTTAAAATCGTTAAGTGTTCCTTTAAAGCTGGTTCGTAATTGAAAGACGTTATCTGCTGCTAAATCCGAATAAAAACACTTGATGTCTTTTCCAGAAACCGTTCCATTTAACTTCGGCAAACTAAGTATTACTTTATTTTCGAAATCGGAAAATTCGCCCGGTTTGAAATCCAAAGAAGCGTTTCCACTTAAATCGGAATGCGTTGTTATTAGCTTAAAATCGCTGAGTTTTATCTGAGTTTTTCCATAATTAAGCATTCCGCGTAAATCTTCAACGGTAATACCGCGAGCGTCTTTAAAGGACAATTGGTTGATTTTAGACTGTACATCGGGACCGTAAATTTGGAAATTACTTAACGAAGCTTCAATTTTACTAAAGTCTACATCAGTTTCATTTCGGTTTTCATCACTTACAATAAAACGGCCGTGCTGAATGTACGCGTTTTTCGCTTTTAGCAAGAATTTAGTTGTTGCGGGTTTACCTGTCTCGAATAAATCAACAAAAACGTCGAGGTTAGATTTTTTTTCTCCTTTGTACGTTTTGATAAAGAACTTAAGTGCATTGATTCGCACATCTCCGAAAATAAGATTTCCTTTATAAAGTTCTCGCGCGCTCAGGATATCGGTTTGAATGCGATTGGCGAATATCAGTGTATCTTTTTTGTGATCGCGAATTAAAACCGTTTTCAGTTTTACACTACCGAAGATGGTTACAGCTACTTGTTTTACTTGAATATCGCAATTAAAATCTTTGTTTAAACGCTCGGTTACCATAGCGCCAATTTTGGTTTGAACTACTGGTAATGAAAGTACTATGCCGAGCGTTAATAGGAATAAAAACAAAAAAATCAGTACGCGAGCAAGGATTCTTTTTGCACGTTGAAAACCGGTTATTTGCTTTTTTTCTTCCAAAAATGAGTCTTTTCTATGCACACAAATCCAACATAAAATACTGTAAATTTGCCTGCGATTTTATTCGAAATTGCTTTTTTATTCGAATATTCAAATATAAGTCAAAATCCATGCCTAATGGCACAATCTACGGTATTTACTTTAGCAATTGAGAGTTCATGCGACGATACTTCGGCTGCTGTATTAGCAAACGACAAGGTTTTATCAAATGTTGTAGCGGGTCAGCAAATTCACGAACAATACGGCGGTGTGGTTCCCGAACTGGCATCTCGTGCGCACCAGCAAAACATTGTTCCTGTGGTTGAACTTGCTTTACGACGCGCAAATATTTCAAAAGAACAACTTCACGCAGTGGCTTTTACGCAAGGGCCGGGTTTGCTGGGTTCGTTATTGGTAGGCAGTTCGTTTGCAAAATCGTTAGCAGCGGCATTACAGATTCCGTTGTTTGCAGTTCATCACATGCACGGACATATTTTGGCACATTTCATTAGTGAAGAAGGATTTGAAAAACCCGAATTTCCTTTTTTAGCCGTTACCATTAGCGGCGGCCACACGCAGATTGTACGTGTAGATGACTTTTTTGAAATGACCGTTATTGGCGAAACAACCGATGATGCCGTAGGAGAAGCTTTTGATAAAACAGCGAAAATACTAGGCTTACCCTACCCTGGCGGACCGTTGATTGACAAATATGCTGCTCTTGGAAATCCGAAAGCATTTGCCTTCACAAAACCCAAAATTCCGGGATTAGATTTTTCATTCTCGGGTTTGAAAACGCAAATTTTATATTTCGTTCGAAAACAGCAGGACGCAAATCCGAACTTTATTTCTGAGCACTT
>CALRVY020000060.1:0-16306 GCA_943371725.1 Pseudanabaena sp. UWO311
AAGCTTGGAACAACGCGTTTTCAGGACGATTATGGATGGGCCGACAAATCTCTAAAGTTTTGCAAAATCAAGTCATTGCCGACAAATTGTTCCCTATCTTCGTGAGGTACCCGCAGTTGTTGAAATTCGTTATCAAACAAACGCACGGCAAACAAGAATCCACATGATAAGTACTCGAACGCGCTCTACAGAACCGGAAATCATGGACGACATGAATTTGGAAGGTTCGGAGCTGACAGACGCTCTCGATAAAATTGCTTGGATCAATCAAATTTTAGGAGGGAATCGGGTTACAATTAACGGAATTGAACAACTTCTTCGAGATAAAAATCGACAGGATATACATATTGTTGATTTAGGTTGCGGAAACGGCGACATGCTCAGAACCATAAAAATCTGGGCTGAGAAACGTAACTTAAATGTTCGCCTAACGGGAGTCGACGGCAATCAAGCCACTATAAATCATGCAATTAAACTATCTGATAGTTCGATTCGCTATAGCTGTTCCGATTTTCTACAGGTAGTTCCGTATGAACCCATTGATATTATAATTTGCACATTAACCTTGCATCATTTTGAAGATGAATTGTTGCTCGATGTGCTTCGAAAATATTATGAGAAAGCAAATATCGGATTGGTAATCAATGATTTACATCGATCTAAACAAGCTTATTATTTGTTCACAGCTTTGGCTGTTGTTTTCCAGTTAAACCGAATGTCTAAATCCGACGGTCTAGTTTCGATTTTACGTGGTTTCAAAAAAGCTGATTTTTTGCTTTATGCCAAGCAACTAAATTTCACTAAATTCAGCATTCGTTGGAAATGGGCGTACCGCTACCAATGGATCATCTATAAAACATGAGTGTACAAATAAATGCCGTTGCTACCGCAGTTCCCGAATTTACGAGGAAAACTGCCGAAATCATTCCTTTTTTGGAACAGTGGCTGCATGGCCAAGACGACCGGTTTATTCGTAAAGTGGTAAAAATATTCGAAAGCGCTCTGGTCGATCAACGCTATGCCATTATGGATCCGGTCTCAGTATTTACTGCCGATACTTTCGCACAAAAGAACCGTATCTACAAGGAAGCTGCAATAACACTCGGAACACGCGTCCTTGAACAAGCTTTACAACAAGCAAATTGGAATCCTGAGGAACTCGATTACATCATTACTGTAAGCTGCACCGGAATTATGATTCCATCTTTAGATGCGTATTTGATTAATAAAGTTGGACTAAAGCAAGATGTTGTGCGGCTTCCCGTAACCGAAATGGGTTGTGTAGCAGGCGTGAGTGCATTGATTTATGCAACTCATTTTCTCAAAGCAAACCCCGGTAAAAAGGCCGCAATTGTGGCATTCGAAAGTCCTTCGGCAACGTTTCAACTCGACGATTTTAGCATGGCAAATATGGTTAGCGCGGCCATTTTTGGCGATGGTGCTGCCTGTGTTTTACTTTCTGAAAGTGAAGAAGTTACACATCCTAAAATTCTGAGCTACGAAATGTATCACTTCTTCGACAAAGAACACATGATGGGATTTGATTTGGTTGAAGGCGGTCTGAAAATGGTTTTAGATGTTGAAGTTCCCAACACGATTGCCGAACATTTTCCGAATATCATTCACCCATTTTTGAAAAAAAACAAACTCACCATCGATCAGATTGATCACCTTATTTTTCATCCAGGTGGGAAGAAAATCATTCAAACGGTCGAAGCGCTTTTTGGTGATTTGGGAAAAAATCTAAACGCAACAAAGTCGGTCTTATCGCGCTATGGAAACATGTCGAGCGCAACGGTTTTATTTGTTTTGGATGAAGTTTTAAAATCGAAACCAAAATCGGGCGAATTGGGTTTGATGTTGAGTTTTGGCCCGGGTTTTACCGCGCAACGCCTACTAATCGAATTTTAAAATGATGAATGCAAACACCTATATTCTGGCTCAGCTGCCGTACCGACAACCATTTTTGTTTGTTGATGAAATTACTTCTGTGAACGAAAACGAGATAACGGGAAACTATCGATTGCCCGAAGATGCCTATTTCTACCAAGGACATTTTAAAGATTTTCCGATAACGCCCGGTGTTATCCATACCGAAATAATGGCACAAATTGGAGTCGTTTGTTTAGGGATTTTTATTAATCATAATTCATTGTATAATAATAAGATATGCGTACTTACTTCAACTGAAATTAACTTCTTAAAACCCAGTTTCCCAGGAGATAAACTCACAGTAAAATCAAAGAAAGTATATTTTAGATTTGAAAAATTAAAGTGCGATGTTTCTTTGTTCAATGAAAGTGGCGATGTTTTAGCGAGAGGAAGTATTTCAGGAATGTTAACCGATTTTAATCCAAATGAATAGGAGAGTAGTCATAACCGGATTAGGCGTTTTTGCACCAAATGCTGTTGGAATACAGGATTTTAGCAACGCATTGCGAACGGGTGTCTCGGGAATTTCGTTCGATCCGGAGCTAGAAGCTTTACAATTTTCTTGTCGCATTTCAGGTACGCCAAAAATCGAAGCAGCCTTACTCGAATCTGTTTTTTCTGAAGTTGAACGCAGGAATCTACAATCTACGGGCTTTGTTTACGGTGTTTTGGCATCGTTAGAAGCTTGGAAAGACGCCGGTTTATCATTTGAAACAGCGCAGCCGCGTTGGGAAAGCGGAATTATTTTTGGAAATGGAAGTTTGGGTGTTGGTAAATTCCGCGAAAGCATTCTTCAAATCGATGCACTTCAAACGCGAAGATTGGGAAGTTCGGCGGTAATTCAAACCATGAGTAGCGCCGTAAGTGCGTACGTAGGAGGGAAGCTTGGCTTGGGAAATTGTAACACCTCGAATTCAAGTGCATGTGCTACGGGAACGGAGAGTATTCTCGCTGCCGCGGAACGGATTGCCACTGGAAAAGCCGATCGTATTTTGGCCGGAAGCAGCAGTGATAGCGGTCCGTACATTTGGGGAGGCTTTGATGCGATGCGTGTTTGTACGTTTAAACATAACGATGAGCCGGAAAAAGGTTCGCGTCCGCTTTCGGCTACAGCTTCCGGTTTTGTTCCAGCTGCAGGAGCAGGCGCCTTGGTTTTAGAAGCCTTAGACGTGGCTTTGGAAAGAAACGCACCGATTTATGGTGAAATTTTAGGAGGACACGTAAACAGTGGCGGTCAACGAAACGGCGGAAGTATGACCGCGCCAAATTCGGTTGCTGTGATTCGATGTATTCAGCAAGCGCTTATTCACGCCGGTGTTTCGGCATCTGAAATTGACTTGATAAACGGACATCTAACAGCCACTATAAAAGACAGTACCGAAATTGAAAACTGGTCGCAGGCTTTAGAAAGGTCTGGAGCAGATTTTCCTCAAATCCAAGCCACAAAGGGACTTATCGGACATACATTGGCCGCAAGTGGTGCCATAGAAACAGTAGCTGCAGTGTTGCAATTGAAAGAGCAGTTTTTACATCCAAACGTAAATTCAGAAGATATTCATCCCGAAATTAGTAATCGAATCGCAAACAATTGCATTCATCCATCAAAAAAAAATCACAAATTAGATGTAATTACCAAGGCAAGTTTTGGTTTTGGAGATGTAAATGCTTGTTTGATTCTCAAAAAATATTAAAATGACGCAAACTGAAATTTTAGCAAAACTCATCGAAATTGTTCGACCGTATTCTCAGGAAAGTGCTGCAATGGAGCACGTTTCGATGGAAACCGATTTCATAAAAGATTTAAAAATTGATTCAGCCACTTTGGTAGATGTGGTTTTGGATGTGGAAGATGCTTTTGGCATTACAATCGATAATTCGGCCATGGAGAAAATGACGAATGTAGCCAATACCATCACGGTAATTGAAGACGCAATTTCTCGTAAATGATTGGAAATGATATCATTGATTTGCAAGTCGCGCTAAGCGAAAGTACCGTGCTTCAACAGCGGCGCTTGGATAAAATTTGTACGTTGGCTGAACAACGCTACATTCGACAGGCCGAAAATCCATTTCAAACGTTTTGGTTGATTTGGTCTAGAAAAGAGGCTTGTTACAAAGCTTTTCAGCGCGACAATTACATCCATAGTATTTGTCCGCATCAAATTGAAAACCAAATTGATTCGTATGGAATGTTGTCTGAAACGATTTGTTTTCGCGGAAAGCAATTTTCCATACAAACAACAATAGAAAGTTCAAAAATTCATTCGATTTGCAGTAGTTCAGAGGAACGTCTGAAAGAAATACACGTACTCGACGATTTACAAGAATTACTTTATCTGTTTGATTTTGATAAAGATGTGAATGGAATACCGTTTCTTCAAACAAAAAACAATCATCGCCGAATTCCGGTATCAAAAAGTTCGCATGGTGCATTTACGGCGTATGCACTTTTCAAAGCAGATATCGCAAGCCTTGATTCTACAGCTTTAATTTATGCTTGAGTTTCTGGTAAATCAGCGCCAAGGCAAAAGCTTTGTCGGTAGTCGATTCTTTATCCGATTCAGGAAGTTTTAATTGTTTTTCGATTTCCTCGATGGCAAAGGTCTTATCGGATGAAATATCCTTGAACTTCTTATACATAATATCAACGTCGATCGCTTCATTACGCAATCTGCCGCAGTTTAATTTTTCAAGAACCGTGTTAATGATTTCAATGTCAAAATTCACCTGATGTCCAACAATCACAGCATTTCCCAAGTAATTGATAAACTGTTCGATACCTTGAGGTTCGAGCATTTTCTCGACTTTACTTTCAATGATAAATTCATTCGACAATCCGTTGTCGTGGTTAAAAACGTATTGCAAAAGAACGACTTCAAAAACATCGCCAGCATCAATATGGTTCTTTTGTATACCCACCGCACTAATCGCTAGAATGACATCTTTATGCGGATCGTTTCCCGTAGTTTGTAGTCGTAAAGCAACCGCACGTTCGGGTTTTTGTTCGATACGCGAAAGGTAGACTTTCCAGAAGTCGGGATAATTTTTGTTTGCTATTTTAATCCAGTCCAGCATAATTACGAGAAAAAGGTCAGTTGAAACTTACTTTTTACGATTTCTTCCAGTTCTTTTAAAGGAAGAATGGCACTTTTCAGACGTTCCCGATCTGATTTAGAAAGCTCATCGGTGGCAATGTAGGCGGCGTCGGAACCCGATTTGTAACCTTCGTTGGTTCTAATTTTCAACAACATCAAAAATGCTTCCGAAGCCACTTGATATACGTCGGCATGCTTCGGCTCAAGCATCGCCAATTGCTTAAAACGACTGTATGTATTGGTACTTCCTTTGATTTCGCGACTTAAAGCGATAACTCGTGCAATTTCCACGTAAGTGAGAATCGCTCTGTTTTTAATGTCAAATAAATCTTTGTATTCGCCGTCTTCTTCTAGATTAAATTTAGAGAAAAATCCTAGTGCAGGCGGACGCTTTATCGCTTCGTTAGCCAAATAAGCCAAGAATTTTTTGTTTTTTGGAACAACCGACATTACGTGTTCCCACAAGCTTTCTTCAATTTTAGTTTCGCCGGCAGCAAGTTCAAAATCAAAGAAAATTCCCGGATTCTCCTGATTTTTCAAACCAGGCTTCGAAGTCCAGTCGCTGTATTGCTGTATCCAATCGGAAAACGATTTACACCAATTGAGATTGTTGGCCATGTGCTTATTCGGACATTCGCTGTAACCAATATCTGAAAGAAACTGCGTGGTTCGTTTTGACAGTCGTAAAAAGTACTCACGCACGGCAGTAACTCGATCTATTGCCACATCTTCATAAACCAAAAAATGATCTTGATCGGTTTTCAACAACTGTTCCTTTCGTCCCTGACTGCCAGTTGACAAGAACGCGAAGCGGCAAGGAGGGGAGCCGTAATCCAAAATAGCTAGATCGATACAACGTTTGATTAAAGCCATATTTACCTCGCCTGTGATAGCGCAAACGTGCGAAAGTGGAACCTTTTTCTCAATTGCTAATTGAATGAAATCGGTCATTTTTTCACGCAAATCTTTTAATTCTGAAATGTTTAGCGCTCTTTTGATTTCCTTAATTAGTAATCCTGGATTGTTCGCTTGCGCGGAAATGAGATCCGAATGATGAATAACGCCAGTAATAGCGGTCGATTCGGTACCATCGGCCGATACTAATAGGAGAGGCGTATTATGCCTAATTATGGACAATTGCGCTTCTGCAAGAGAAATATTTTCAGGAACAAAAACGTAATTTTTAGACGCAATTAACTGACAAGCAGCAGTTAAAGGCAGGCGACCGGTTGCTATTTTAGAACTCAAATCGTGTTCCGTAACTACGCCTAAAAGCATATTATTATGTAAAATAACAGCGCTTTGTTTTAAATTATCAGTCATTTGCCGTGCAACATCCTGTGCAGAATCAGTTGCTTGGACAAAAAGCGGTTTTTTATCGTAAGAAAGCGACTGAAAGTACTGCAATTCAGTAGAGCCTTCCGGTCCACGAACCGTATCGTTAACCAAGCCAGTTTTACCCATAGTACTGAGCGAATTTCGCGGAGCGGTAGAAGCAAAACTCTGAAGCAAGAAATCTAAAACTTTGCTATTTGTGAGTAACAACGGACGAAAGGTGTCGATCGGAATGCCGTAAACGATGCTTTCTTCACGGGCTTTAGCCGTCATCATATAGTTATTCTTTGCGAAAAATGGTCGTAAGCCCAGAATTTCTCCAGTTTCGCAGCGATTTAAAAGCGTTTCTTCAGCGTCGGCAACAACAGAAAGATTTATGGCGCCGCTGGCAACGATGTAAAAGAACGGATGCAGCGGATCGTCGACTTTAAATAAAATCTGATTTTTCTCTAGTGTACGAATTTGCAAGGTTGCGGCCACAGGAACCAATTCCTCAAACGCAATTTCGCTGAAGGGTTGATAGGCAGCAAGAAATGTGGCTAATCTTTCGGCTAAAGTATTTCTCATAACACTCGTAAATATAAGCGAAATATTGCTGGCATAGAGTAATTAAAGACTTTCGAACCTAAATTTTCTATTTTACATAATATAAATTATAGTTCAAATAAATATCAAGTAAAATCAATCATCTATAGACTCTAATATCTTTATTCTAAACAATTTACTTATTTCTAATTCAAGCTTTTCTTTATAATTCTCTGTAAGCCATTCCCGATAATTCTTGCTTACATTACTCAAGCACATGGTATATTTTTTAACGCGATACGCAATTTCTTCATGTAGCAATTTCGATAGCTTTTTAGCTTCATAAGCTGTATCGGCATTTTCCACGCACATTCTCGCGTGCTGTGCCATTGACAAATCCAAAACTGTTTTTGCTTTTCTGTTGAATCGTACAGTTTCAGCAAATTCTTTGTCTACATCAAACGGTTCAATTATCGATTTAGAGAAATGTTTTGCTACTTCAGGAGGCATTTCGTAACTGAAATTTGCCTCAATTTCAGCATCTTCACGCAAATTCTCCAAGTAATATTCAGGCGATTTAAAAATATGCTGCCAATTTACCGGAGCGCTCCAGAGTCCGAATCGTGCTGCATTATTACCTAAATCGATAACCGTAAACGAATCTTTTCCAGGTAAACGACGCGAGCCGCGTCCAATCATCTGAAAATAGAGTGTTAACGATTTGGTGGCACGATTTAAAATAACGGTTTCAACAGTCGGTTCGTCGAATCCAGTAGTTAAAATTCCGACGGAAGTTAAAATAGCATCGGGTGTATTTTTGAACCATTTTAAAATCGCTTTTCGATCTGCGGTATTGGTCGTATTATCAAGATGTTTAATCGGCAATTTTGCATTTTTAAACGTTTCTAAAACATACAATGATGTACTAATTCCGTTATTGAAAATGAGCGTTTTCTTTCCCAACGATTTTTCCATGTAGGCATGCAACAACTTTTCTTGCATGGCGAGATTGGTGTATAAATCATCGCTGGATTTTACGGTATAATCACCGTTAATGCCTACTTTTAAGCTAGTTAACCCAACATCGTACGAATATGTTATTGCCTTTGCTAAATAACCATTGTCGATCAAATTCGAAATGGTATCTCCTACAATAAGCTCGTCGTAGTTCTGATTCATCGGTAATTTGATGTTCGAACTCAAAGGTGTAGCTGTTACGCCGAGAATAAACGACTGTGGAAAAGAACTCAGCAATTTGCGAAACGAGTTGTAATGCGCTTCATCGATAATCACTAAACCGATATTATCTAACTGAAGTACAGCGTCGTTAATTCGGTTTTTAAGTGTTTCAACCATTGCAACAAAACACTTGTAATCTTTTTGGTCTGGAAGTTCCTTGATTTTACTGTTTATGACTTTGTTACTGACGCCGAAATCGCGTAACATTTTTGAAGTTTGTTTACATAGTTCGATACGGTGTGTTAACACCACAACTTTTTTATCGACATTCTCGATATACCTGCGCACGATTTCAGAAAAAATCACCGTTTTTCCGCCACCTGTAGGAAGTTGATACAGCAAATGGTAGTTGGGCTTGGTTTGCTCCATCCGCTCAAAAATGCGATCAATATCCTCACGCTGATAGCCATACAACGTTCTCCGCTCCTCTGCCTCTACTTCTATTATGGGTTGCTCTATCAAACTGCGAAAATTGAAATTTTGCAAATCTACTTCCTTTTTTTGGGCTGTAGATTAACTTTAGGAGAATAATCTCAAAACATCTTAAACAATTATTAATCTACTTTGCTCAAGAAAGCGTTTTCAAAACTCTTTTTACTAATCAGAAACGGATTGAAAAATTTTTTTATTAAAGTTCTTTGAAGTTATTTTTATAACAACTTTTGAAATTCGCTTTTAGATGTTATTTCGATGTGAATATCTTTAAAGTTGTCGGCGTTTGGCCAGTTTTGGTTTACTACATCTTGTAATATTTGTTTGATATCAGGATCAATATCAGCATAGAAGCCATGTTGAATGGCAAATTTCAGTAGTTGAACAAAATTCGAATACGTTCCCTTGTAATAGTTTTCATGCCGAATATGTCGCTTTTTGCTATAATTTAGTTGAATTTTGATGTTGTAAATCATAAGTTCGATAATCCGATCCGGAGCCATCTCTAGCGAAATAAAGTGTTTGATGAAGTTGTTAGCAACCGTTCGGCGAAGCTTTGCGCGTTTTAAAGTCTTCGGAAAATACTCGGCTTCGATTTTAACTTTCGCGGAATCGATCATTTTTTGCGTTTGCGGTGCAAATACAAAATCGAAATACACTTTTACCGGTTTGAACTTGTCGTATAACAAAGTTACCAAGTCCTCCAACGGTTCTCTTGGCATTTCTGAAATGTACTTTTTTAAAGCTCTCTTACTCATAACTATTCGTAGAATTTCCAAATATATCTTTAAAATTGCTGGCTTGCTGTTGGCTATTCTCTATTTTTGAAAAAAAATTGAAATGAATCCCATTTCTGATAAAGTACAAAAGAGTTTTCTGAAACCTGTAGCGAACTTTGTTTCAAAATCGACTGCTGGAAGCATGTTTTTACTTTTTGCAACTGTTGCAGCTCTTTTAGTGGCAAATAGCTCGTATTCAGAATGGTATCATCATTTCTGGGAGCAAAAATTCGGCTTTTCTTTCAACAACACGTTGTATCTCAACAAAGATCTTCATCATTGGATAAACGACGGGTTGATGGCAATCTTTTTCTTCGTGGTTGGTTTAGAATTAAAACGTGAAATTGTTGCTGGAGAACTTTCGGAACTTAAAAAAGCAGCGCTACCCATTTTTGCCGCCGTTGGTGGAATGATTGTGCCGGCTTGCATCTACCTACTCTTTAATGCAAATAACGGAGCCGCTGTTTCGGGCTGGGGAATTCCCATGGCTACAGATATTGCCTTTGCACTGGGTATAATTTACTTTTTAGGGGATAAAATTCCCGATTCCTTAAAGGTCTTTTTAACTGCACTTGCAATTGCGGATGATTTAGGTGCTGTTTTAGTGATAGCTTTTTTCTATACTTCTGAAATTGAGTTAGTAAATCTTGGAATCGGCGCGCTATTTTTAATGATTTTGTTGCTTGCCAATAAATTAGGAGTTCGAAATACTGCATTCTACGGGATTGTTGGCGTTTCGGGTGTTTGGTTGTTTTTCTTGATGTCTGGTGTACACGCTACAATTGCCGCAGTTTTAATTGCATTCACTATTCCTTCTCGAACTAAAATCGACGAAGATGAGTTTTCGACAAAAATGAAGAAGAATTTAAACGATTTCCAGACGGCCGAAGGCAATGAGCTTCCTATTTTAACAGCCGAACAATTGTATCTTTTGGAGCGAATGAATAAAGATATCGATGCTGCGTTAACGCCTTCGCAGAAATTAGAACATCAGCTGCATCCGCTCGTTTCTTTTGTGATTTTACCTATTTTTGCATTCGCCAACGCTGGCGTAACCTTTAGCGGAAATGTTGTTGAGCAATTGTTTTCCAACGTTGCTCTTGGCGTTGCACTCGGTCTATTAATTGGAAAGGTAATCGGAGTTTTTGCATCTTCTTATTTATTACTAAAACTCAAAGTAGTAAAACTGCCCGAAGACGTATCGCTATATCAATTATTTGGTGTTTCTTTTTTAGCTGCGATAGGATTTACAATGTCGCTGTTTGTTACCGAGTTGGCATTTGAGGATTTGGTTATGGTTACGGAGGCCAAAGTAGGAATCTTTGCTGCATCGCTTATTGGAGGAAGTCTTGGGTATTTTATTCTATCGAAAAAGTCTAATTTAAAAATTTAATTAATCGTGTTTAAATTATTTAAAATCATTGCATTACTAGAAGGATTGTCTTTGTTAATTTTGTTGTTTATAGCTATGCCGCTAAAATATTTTTGGGATCAACCGCTAGCAGTTAAACATGTAGGAATGGCTCACGGCTTACTTTTTGTAGGTTATGTTATTTTTGCTGTGATGCTAAAGCCTGATCGCAATTGGAGTATTAAACAAACCCTTTTGATTATTTTAGCTTCTGTTATTCCATTCGGAACATTTTACGCTGAAAAGAAACTATTTTAATGTATGAGTATTTAAAAGATTTATACAAGCTTGTTCCCAGATTTTTAAAGGAACTCGACTTCTCTTACGGTTTGAACGCGTACACCTCTTTGGTGGCCAATGTTCTTATCATGATCGTCTTGTCTGCAATTTTATACCGCATAGCTAAATATTGCTTGGTTTTATTGATGATTATAATTGCTCGTAAAACCAAAACAAAGTTCGATGATTTACTGGTTTCTAATAAAACTGCGAAATATGTAGCGCAATTACTTCCATTGTGGTTTATAAAGCATTCGGTTCCCGTTATTCTGACAAGATTTGACTATTGGGAAGGTGTTTTTGCTACTACAGTTCGCGTTTACATCATCATCCTTAGTCTGTATATCGTTAAAACAATTTTAAAAGCACTGCGGGATTATCTTAAATCGCTTAAAAGATTCAGCGACAAACCTATCGACAGCTACTTACAAGTAATCATGATTACACTTACGTCGTATGGCGTAATCATGATTATTATGCTGATATTCAATACAAAACCCGCTACCCTACTCACTACTTTTGGAGCAATTTCAGCGATTATTCTCTTAATTTTTAGAGATACAATATTAGGTTTCGTGGCAAGTATTCAAGTTTCGGTGAACGACATGGTACGTATCGGCGATTGGATAACGATGAATAAATTTGGCGCTGACGGTGATGTGATCGAAATTAATCTAGCAACTGTAAAAGTTCGGAACTTTGATAATACAACTACAACTATTCCAACTTATTCTTTAATATCAGATTCTTTTCAAAACTGGCGTGGCATGCTCGATTCGCCCGGACGGAGAATTAAACGTCATATTTTAATTAAATCGCACAGCATTCGTTTTTTAGAAGATCTAGATATCGAACGAATGAAATCTATTGAATTAATTAAAGATTATTTGGAAACGCGTTCGGCCGATATTCGAAAATTCAATTCGCAAAAAAATGTCGATAAAAGCCTATTAATCAACGGCAGGAATCTCACTAATTTCGGCGTATTCCGAAAATACATCACACAATATCTGATGCATTACCCAGGAATTCAAAAAGATATGATTTTGCTTTGCAGACAATTACAACCTACTCCAAACGGAATTCCATTAGAAATCTATTGCTTTTCTGCCGATAAACGTTTTGAAAATTACGAATACATTATGGCTGATATTTTTGACCATATCTTTGCCGCTGTTCCCTATTTTGATTTGGAACTTTTTGAATTTCAACAAACCATTGAACCAACCCTTACCTAAATTTCGTATCTAAAAATAAATCTTAGTAAAACACAACTTATGAAAAGACTTTTACTTTTTTTAGTCGCCAGTTTGAGCCTTCACGCACAAAACAAAGGAAAAGTGGAAACTACAGTCGACCAGTTAAAATCAACTGGAACTGTTTTTACACAACAAAACTTAGTAACGAATTACGGCGCAGATAGCCGAAATACTTCGAACGTTGCTAACGCATCTTTGCTTGAAATTGATTTTTCGGCCATTCAACAACTGTTGCAAAATCAAACGGAATTTATCAGAATAAATATTCCATATCAAAATCAAATTTTAGAATTGGCTTTGTATAAAGTAGCGATTAAAACCAACGATTTTGAGGTAAACACGCCTCAAGGTACTTTTACTAGCGGGCAACAATCAGCACATTACCGCGGAATAGTAAACGGTTTGAATCGTTCTCTGGTTTCGTTTAACGTATATCCAAATCAGATTAACGGAATCATTTCAACATTACAGCACGGAAATCTGAACTTCGGAAAACTGAAAACGGCATCTGATACTTTTACACACATTATTTATTCAGACCGAAATCTGAAGCGGGTTAATGAATTTCTTTGTTCTTCGAAAGAGGAAACAACTACAATCACCGCTTCAACAACCGCAACTGCAACAACCGATCGCTGTGTTACAAACTACTTCGAAGTAGATCATGCCATTTATTTGGAAAATGAGAGCAATTTAGAGGATACGATCGCATGGATGGAATCGCTCTTTAATAATGTTCAAACGATTTTTGATAACGACGAAATCAATACAGCCATCAAAAGTATTTTCGTTTGGACAACACCCGATCCTTACACTGGAGACAGTTCTTTCGACTATTTGTTTAGCTTTTTTGAAAACCGCCCGTTTTTTAACGGCGATGTAGGAATGCTCGTCGGTGTCGATGAAGGCGGATTAGGTGGCGTTGCAGCTACTATAAATGGGTTATGTAACGGTTCTAAATATTCCTACAGCGATGTTGATATTTTCTTTGGCGATGTGCCTGTTTATTCCTGGCCCGTTAATGTGGTAACGCATGAGTTGGGACATCTTTTTGGTTCTCAGCATACACACGGTTGTTATTGGAATGGAAACGATACGGCAATCGACGGTTGTGGTCCTGAATTCAGTGAAGTATTTGCAGAAGGCGATTGCGATTTTGCCGAGGTTCCAGCCGTAGGAGTTGGCGGAACGATCATGAGCTATTGTCATTTACTGCCTGAGGTTGGCGTAAACTTTGTGAATGGATTTGGTCCGCAACCTGCTGCTCGAATGCAATCTACAATCAATAACGCCGATTGTTTAAGTACTGATTGTATAAACACTTGCATCACTTTGATTTCTGATGTTTTTGCAGAGAATGTATCGCAAAATTCGGCTTTCGTAACTTGGAACGATCAAAACGTGGGCGCGAGTTATCAGATTTCAACAGGAGTTTTTCCAGCCACAGAAAATCAACTTTCATTCTCGCCGGTAGCTACAACTCAAGCCACTGTTTCGGGATTAAATCCGAATACTTTTTACAATTTCTTTGTAAAACCAGCTTGTCCAGAAAACCTTACAGCTACGTCTGCATTTACCACATTTGCAACAGCTGCAAACTGGTGTGAAGGACCGATTGTTATTACAGATTCAGGTGGACTTTTAGGAGAGTATGGCAATGGCGAAAACTGGATTCGCCAGATAATTCCATCAATAGTAGGTGCTAAAATTACCATTGAATTTGAAGAATTTTCTATTGAAGAAGGCTGGGATTTCTTATCGATTTATAACGGTACTTTTCCGGGGCCAAATGCTACATTAATCGGAGAATTTACGGGTAGCGATATTTTACCAGAAATAACAAGTACTGCTGAAGATGGCGCGCTTACACTGGTTTTTAACTCTGACAGTTTTATTTCTGATTTCGGTTTTATTGGATCGGTTTCTTGTTTGACTTTAGGAACAGGCGAAAATCAGTTTTTAGATTTGCAATATTATCCTAACCCAACAAATGACCTACTCACAGTACGCGCATCGATGGAAATTGAAAAGATTGAAATTTATAGTATGGATGGAAGAAAAGTGCTAGAACAAGATAATTCTACTTCGATGATTGAAATTTCTACTGAATTACTGGCAAATGGATCGTATCTAGCAAAAGTTATTGGTCAAGAAAATCAAACTACATTTAAATTTGTAAAGCAATAAGATTTTACAAAGGATAGAAATGAAAAAGAGGTGACAATGTCACCTCTTTTTTTACGACTCAATCTGAGCCTCCTTTTTTTGCTCGCGGCGTTCTTTAATCATATTCATGCTCGCACCTCCAACCCAATACAAAACAAAGCTTACGAGAAAAAACATAAGCCAAAATCCGATGGTTAAGATCGTCAAGAATACTAAGAACCCGAGATACTGCTGAAATTCAAACATAGTACCGGTATTAAGTGAATTCCCTACAAAAGTAATTCATTTTAATCTGCAATCAGGTAAAATATCACTTTTTTTAAACACTTCTAATAATTACTTTTGAACAGCTTTTTAACGAGCTGTGAAATCAGCATTTTAGTAAATAGTATAATTGTCAAAATCCAACAAAAATGGAATATCGTATTGAAAAAGACACCATGGGTGAAGTGAAAGTTCCTGCAAACCAATACTGGGGAGCACAAACCGAACGTTCTCGTAACAACTTCAAAATTGGTGAACCAGGTTCTATGCCGAAAGAAATTATAGAAGGTTTCGCCTTTCTTAAAAAAGCAGCCGCTTACGCCAATTGCGATTTAAGTGTACTTTCAACTGAAAAAAGAGACGCCATTGCACAAGTTTGCGACGAAATTCTTGCCGGAAAACTCGATGCCGAATTTCCACTAGTAATTTGGCAAACCGGTTCAGGAACCCAAAGCAACATGAACGTTAACGAAGTAATTGCCAATCGAGCGCAAGTAATTTTAGGTGGAAAAATAGGTGAAGGCGAAGCTTTCGTAAAAGCAAACGACGATGTCAATAAATCGCAATCAAGTAACGATACTTTCCCAACCGGTATGCACATTGCAGCGTACAAATCGGTTGTTAGCCGAACGCTTCCTGCCGTGAAAAAGTTACGTGATACCTTACACGAAAAAGCAGTTGCATACAAAAACGTGGTAAAAATTGGTCGCACGCATTTAATGGATGCTACGCCGCTTACACTCGGTCAAGAACTGAGTGGTTACGTAGCGCAGCTCGACTACGGAATGAAAGCTTTAGAAAATACGCTAGCACACTTACGTGAATTGGCACTCGGTGGAACAGCTGTAGGTACGGGTTTAAACACACCGGATGGTTACGACGTTCTAGTTGCTGAATACATCGCAAAATTCACCGGACTTCCATTTGTGACTGCACCTAATAAATTCGAAGCTTTGGCCTCGCACGATGCGATTGTTGAATCGCACGGTGCGCTTAAGCAATTGGCCGTTTCACTAAATAAAATTGCGAACGATATTCGTATGCTTGCTTCGGGCCCACGTTCAGGAATAGGTGAGATTTTCATTCCCGAAAACGAACCAGGCTCATCGATCATGCCCGGAAAAGTAAACCCTACACAATGCGAAGCTATGACAATGGTTTGTGCGCAAGTGATGGGCAACGACGTGGCAATTAGCGTGGGCGGCATGCAAGGTCATTACGAGCTTAACGTTTTTAAACCAGTAATGGCAGCAAACTTCTTACAATCGGCGAGATTAATTGCCGATGCGTGTCTGTCTTTCGACGAACATTGCGCCCAAGGAATCGAGCCTAATTACAAGCGAATCAAAGAATTGGTAGATAATTCGTTGATGCTCGTAACCGCATTAAACACGAAGATTGGTTATTACAAAGCAGCTGAAATTGCGCAAACGGCGCATAAAAACGGAACAACACTCAAAGAAGAAGCCGTACGTTTAGGTTATGTTTCCGAATCTGATTTCGACGCTTGGGTAAAACCAGAAGATATGGTTGGAAAAATCAACTAAACTTGAAAGCGGCTCTTCGGAGCCGTTTTTTGTTTTACACCAG
>CALRVY020000061.1:0-16213 GCA_943371725.1 Pseudanabaena sp. UWO311
GTTAGTTTTGAAGTTGGGCTATACGAAAAGTTTGTGGCACCGAACTTCGTTAAAATTTCGGCAGCCCGATTGTTTCGCAAACCGAGTAATCCGAGATCGTTACTACTTACGTTGAATCGACTTCCGCCTTTACCCATGATGTTTCGAAAACCGCCGGTAAACTTGAAATAATCTTGGGTGGTGAGCGGTAATTCGCCCACATTATTGGTATTTGCAATAACGTTTATGCTGTATTTGGGCGAGTAATAAAATAGTTTCGGGTTGAGAATGTACCTCTGGTCGGGCCCGCCTGCTGCCGTAATATCCCCAAACCAGAAATTTTTCTTTCCTTTTTTGAGTTTGATATTCATGGCAATGTTTTCCTCATTGTTTTCCAAACCTTTGAGAGCACCTACTTCGTTATAATTGCGAAGTACTTGAACTTTATCGATAGCATCTGCGGGAATATTTTTCACACCCAATTTGGTATCGCCATCAAAAAAATCTTTGCCTTCCACCATTAACTTTTGAACGGTTTTGCCTTCCACTTCAATTTGTCCATCGGCATTTACTTGAACGCCGGGCAGTTTTTTCAAGACGTCTTCTAGCTTACGTTCGGTACCGGTAGTAAAGGAATCGGCGTTGTAAACGATTGTATCTCCTTTTATGGAAACGGGCATTTCATTCACAATTTCCACGCCTTCTAACTGCACGCTATCTGGGTCTAGTTCGACATTTTTGGTTACGTTGTCG
The DNA here is from genome assembly GCA_943371725.1 of Pseudanabaena sp. UWO311. Classification (GTDB taxonomy): domain Bacteria; phylum Bacteroidota; class Bacteroidia; order Flavobacteriales; family Flavobacteriaceae; genus Flavobacterium. The sequence goes on from CALRVY020000061.1 coordinate 733, forward strand.
TTGCCGATTACAAGTGTTAGTTCTTTTGGTCGGTATCCCAGAAAGCTGATTCGGAGCAAATACGTTTGATTGGGTTTTACGTTTAGAGAATAGCGTCCTTTATCGTTGGTAATCGAATAAGCTTCCATGGATTGCGAAGCGATGTTTACCGCCATGACGTTTGCCAATTCAATGGGAGCTTTGATGGAATCGGTAACTACACCTTCGATTCGAACTGATTGCGAATAAGAAAATGCTGTAAAAAAAAGGAACGTGAAAAGTAGTTTTATTCGCATTTGAAAATTGACTTTGCTGTTAATTGCCCGACATAAAGATTACGTTTCCATCGGAATCTTGCATGCTTTCGATTTTTTTCTTCTGGATTTCTTCGAATTTTTTACGTGAAACTTTATCTCCCTTCGAAGGCGCTTTGATTTTGAAATTTTCCTTGGAATTTAAAGTCACTTTTTGGCATAAAATCACCAAATCTTCTTCTTGCAACTCTAAAATCAAACCGGGTAAACCCCAATAATTCTTGGGTCCAAAGCTCACTGGTATTTCAGGAGTGTACCAAGCCACTACAACGCGGTCTTTAGGTTCTGGAATCTTAAATACAGACGGTTTCGTTTTCTCACGCTCGAGAAAATCAGCGTATTCTTTTCGTTCTTGTTCGGTTACAGGAATAATCAATTCAGCTTTAATACAGGTATAAACGCCTATTTTTTTGGTTTCCGATCCGAGTTTCCAATTAAGTTGTTCAAGCGGTTCGGAAATTAAGAACTCTTTTCCAAAAATATCTTCTTCTTCTAAAACTTCCTTTTTCTTAAGATTTAAGTACTTTTTCCCGCCGCCGGGTATGCTAATCGAAATACCCATGCCACCTGTAGCTCCTGAAGGTTTTTCGAGTTGTTGATTTTCTTCGTAAACTGCCTCAACTTTATTGAACGTAAGAGTGTACTGTTTTTCTGTTGCCGCTTTTAAAGCATCTTTTACCGATTGCTCAAATTCGGGACCTAAACTTTCTTTAAAGGAATCGTCGCCAATGGTAATATCCGACTTTACAACTAATTTAGAAAAGTACTCGGCTTTTCCTTGAAATTCCTGAGCCGAGCCGACAGTTACACCAAGGATGCATGCAAGAAGTAGTAGTTTTTTTTTCATACCAAAAATTTAGCTGCTTTTGAAAGTTTCAGAAATAACACAAAATATGAGTGCGCATTACTGCTTTCTTGTTACAGCATAATCAAAATTTAACATCTTGGCAACCTTGCAACGAATCACTACCGCGGAATACGCATTTGATTGCCACGACCGTTTTGATACATTTCGCGCATTTCTTGCATCTTTTTGGTTACGGTTTCATCGAAATCTTTCTGATTGATTTCTTTTCCATTCGTTGGCGCTTTAATCTCTTGCTTTTCTTTCGGATTTAGTACCACTTTTGAAGCAAGCATAACCGTTTTATCGGCAACTACTTCCAAGATAAGACCCGGCAATCCATAGTACATTTCCGGACCTTGACTAACGGGAATATCAGGTGTGTACCAAGCTACAACGTCGATTTCGCTCGGCATTTCCATTTGATCCATGAAATTGGTAGAACGCTCTGGTTTCTTTTCTTCGGTACTTTCTTCTTGTTTCTTGCGACGCATATTTCTGAAATCCGACTGACTCGGTTTCACTTTCGCTGTGGCTTTAAAACAAAGATAATTTCCGATTTTTTTGGATTCTCCAGTCATTTTCCAATCGAATTTTGGAAGCGAATCTTTCACCAAAAACTCTTTTCCAAAAATTTCTTTGTCGACTGTGTACATCTTCTCTTTTACATTTTTGTAAAACGTTCCGCCGCCGCCAGCAAAACTAGCCATCATGCGCATAGAACCACCACCTTGAGTGCCCGGTGTTTCGAGTTTTTCTTGTTCTTTATAAATACTCGCCGTTTTATCAAAGTACAAATCGAACGTTTTCTCCGACATTTTTTTCATGCGCTCGTCGATCATTTTCTGAACTTCCGGAGTTACTTCTCTGTTGTTTCCCATTCTAAAATCGGCCACAGAGGTTTTCGACTCGTAAACAACGTATCCTTGAAAATCTTTTTGCGCTGTAACTTGCAGCGTTAAAATCAAACTTAAACAAACTAAAAGGTGCTTCATTTTAATTACATTAGCGACAGGCAAAGATGACAAATGGCATTGACTAATAGCATTACTAAAATGTTAAAATACAGAAGAATCTCACAGAAAATCCCCGAAAAATCGCTATTCATTTTGTTTCTAATTAGCTTGTTCGCAATTACGGCAACAGCACAATCGCTTACATGGAAGCGCGATGTAACGCTCAATAAAGGCGAAAAGCTGGCTGCTATTGACAAATACGGGTCGATTTATACGTTTCGAAACAGTGTGATTACCAAGCGCGATTCTATTCGAGAATACGTGTACCAAAATACCGATTTAGGTCCGCCTTCTTCGATCGATGTGCAGAATCCGCTCAAGCCTTTGTTGTATTATCGAGACTACAATACGGCGATACAACTCGACAATTTGTTCAACGAAAAAGAACTGATTAATTTACAAAACACCGATGCCAATTTGGTGAGCGCTGCTGTATTCAACGCATCGCAAAATTGTTTGTGGCTTTGTAACGAAACCGATCAGAAGATTTATCGTTACGAGATTAAAAGCCGAAAACTTATTCCGTTAACGCAAAGTTTGCGTTTCAATTTAAAATGGTTTGCTGCCGATTTGAATTATTTTTATTTTCTGGACAACGACAGTTACATCTGGCGCGTCAATTTTTTTGGAAATCTGGTTTCGGATCTTCAAATTAAAGAATTCGACCAGCTTTTACTGCTGGATGACATGGGTTGGATTTACAGCTTAAACAACTCGATTTTTAGCTATAATCAGAAAAATAAACAGATAAAAAAGCTAGATTTACCGATTAACAACTTCCAATCTTTTGCCGTTAAAGGTCAATTTTTAGCTATTTTTACCGACAACGAAATCAAAGTTTATTACCTAAATATACCTTAATGCATATAGCAGTTGCCGGCAATATTGGCGCCGGAAAAACCACTCTTACCGGATTATTAGCCAAGCAATTCAAATGGGAACCGCATTACGAAGACGTGGTAGACAACCCATATCTAGACGATTTTTACCACCAAATGGAGCGCTGGTCGTTTAATTTGCAGATTTACTTTTTGAACTCGCGGTTTCGACAAGTGTTGCAAATCCGGCAAAGTGGAAAGAAAATCATTCAAGATCGAACCATTTACGAAGATGCACACATTTTTGCGCCCAACTTGCACGCGATGGGTTTAATGACAAACCGCGATTTCCAAAACTACACGTCGCTGTTCGAACTTATGGAAACGCTCGTAAAAGCGCCCGATTTGCTCATTTATTTGCGCAGTTCGATTCCAAATTTAGTTGGGCAAATTCACAAGCGTGGACGCGAGTACGAAAACAGTATTTCCATCGATTACCTAAGCCGCCTCAACGAGCGCTACGAAGCATGGATTCACGGCTACGACAAGGGTAAATTATTGATAATCGACGTTGATAACATTGATTTTGTGAACAATCCCGAAGATTTGGGAACTATTTTTACCCGCGTAGATACCGAACTAAACGGTTTGTTTTAAATCTGCTATTTTTTGGGCGGCATTTCCGGCTTTCCGCTGCAAGCTGCTTCGCAAAACGCCATAAAAACACCAACCCGCACAAGCTTCCTTTGGTCGCTGTGCGGGTTCGGTTTTTATTAGGCATTTTACTTTAGCAGGCTTTTCGCTGCAATCCGGGCCGCTGGAATGAGTTCAATTAAAAACCTGAGTTCGATTAAAAATCTTTGTCAGATCGCAGAAAATGGAATTTTTATAATTTACATAAGAAATTCACGACCCCAATTTTTAAATCGAACACAAGCTGCAACAGCCGGAACAAAAAAAGCTGCCTTTTAGTGAGGCAGCTTTTCTTAAAACTTTATTTTAAACCTGAGTTCGATTAAAAATCTTTATCAGAACGCTGAAAATGAATAAATTGCAAAATATAGTATCGTTAGATTTGAACGACCCAGACGCTAAACAGATAAACGGTCGCCTACTTCGTTAGAATTTTTTGCGATACTACAGTATCCCAAAACAATTCTGCCTAGTAGTCAACTATTTATCTGTTTTCTGACTGCAATTTTTAAATCGAACTCAGGTTTTAAACTATTATTTCTGCTCTTCTTCGACTACCGAAGCTTCAGTTGTATTTGAATTTTCTACAGCGGCATCGGCTGGTTCTGCGGTTACTGGCTCTGTAATTACTTGCTCTGATTCAGCAGCAATTACTTTACAGTTGCCGTTTTTGCATCCTTTTGCCTTGCACTCTTCAATACTCATTGAAGCACATTGAGCCGATTGCTGCGTACAACATGAAGCAGCAACTTCTGTTGTAGTTGCATGTCCTTGACCCAAAATTGGAGCAATAACCAAACCAACTAAACACGTTAATTTGATCAAGATGTTCATCGAAGGACCTGAAGTATCTTTGAATGGATCACCAACGGTATCGCCAGTTACAGCTGCTTTGTGCGCATCAGAACCTTTGAATGTCATTTCACCGTTAATCATAACTCCTGCTTCGAACGATTTTTTAGCGTTGTCCCATGCACCACCAGCGTTGTTTTGGAAAATAGCCCAAAGTACACCTGAAACGCACACACCTGCCATATAACCTCCTAAAGCCTCTGCTCCCATCGCGAATCCTAAGATGATTGGCGTAATGATTGTGATTGCTCCTGGCAACATCATTTCGCGAAGAGCTGCTTTTGTTGAAATATCAACACATTTTCCGTATTCTGGTTTTCCTGTACCGTCCATAATTCCAGGAATTTCACGGAACTGGCGACGTACTTCGTTAACCATATCCATAGCTGCTTTACCAACCGATTGCATTGCTAAAGCTGAAAACACAACTGGAATCATACCTCCAACGAAAAGCGCTGCAAGAACGTCGGCTTTAAAAATGTTGATACCATTAATTCCTGTAAAAGTTACGTATGCAGCGAAAAGTGCTAAAGCTGTAAGTGCAGCAGATGCGATGGCAAATCCTTTACCAACGGCAGCAGTTGTGTTACCTACTGAGTCTAAAACGTCGGTACGCTGACGCACTTCTTTAGGCAATTCGCTCATTTCAGCGATACCACCTGCATTGTCGGCAATCGGACCAAAAGCATCGATTGCTAATTGCATTGCCGTTGTAGCCATCATTGCAGAAGCAGCAATTGCCACACCGTAAAAACCAGCCAATGCGTATGCACCCCAAATAGCAGCAGCAAATAAAATTACTGAACCAAAAGTTGATTTCATACCGATTGCTAAACCAGCGATAATGTTGGTTGCCGCACCAGTTGACGAGTTTTGAACAATACTCAATACCGGTTTTTTACCTAAAGCCGTATAGTATTCAGTGATTGCAGAAATGAATAATCCCACGCCTAAACCAACTAACGTGGCATAAAATACGTGACGTGATGGGATTTCTTTAATGCCTTCGCCGAAAAATTTCATTGAAATGGTTTCTGGCAACATCATATCAATTAAAAACCAACATGCAACTACTGTTAAACCTAACGAAACGTAATTTCCTAAGTTAAGAGCCGACTGTACTTGTGCTTCTTTCGCATCGTTGTTGCTGATACGAACGAAAAATGTTCCGATGATTGATGATAAGATACCAACACCCGCGATTACTAAAGGTAAAATAATAGGACCTAAGTTATCGAAATTGTCTGTAAATGGCATCCCAGAGGCGTCGGCCATATCTTTGATGATGTAATTTCCAAGCACCATCGATGCTAAAACGGTTGCCACGTACGAACCGAATAAATCGGCACCCATACCGGCTACGTCGCCCACGTTATCACCTACGTTATCGGCGATAGTTGCAGGGTTTCTCGGATCGTCTTCCGGAATTCCAGCTTCTACTTTTCCTACTAAGTCGGCACCAACGTCGGCAGCTTTAGTATAGATACCACCTCCAACACGTGCAAAAAGTGCGATAGACTCGGCGCCTAGTGAAAACCCAGCAAGCGTTTCGAGCACTAAAGTCATGTTATCGTAAAATGATTTTCCTTCGGTACCCATAAATTGGTTTAGGAAGATCAAGAAGAAAATGCTTAAACCTAGAACGGCAAGTCCGGCAACTCCAAGTCCCATTACAGTTCCACCACCGAAAGAAACTTTCAATGCCTGTGGCAAGCTGGTTTTAGCGGCTTGTGTTGTACGCACGTTAGAGTTTGTTGCGATTCGCATACCGATGTTTCCTGCAAGAGCAGAGAAAATAGCTCCGAAAACGAAAGCTACAACAATCATCCAGTGTGAGGTTTCGACTACTTGTGACACTGCAAACAGTGCTACAGAAGCAATTACAACGAACACAGCTAAAATTCGGTATTCGGCTTTAAGGAAAGCCATTGCACCTTCTTGAATGCTTTTAGAAATTTCTTGCATTTTGGCGTCGCCTGCGTCTTGTTTATTAACCCACAAGGCTTTAACTCCCATAAATACAAGACCTAAAATTGCCATTACGAGCGGCAAGTAAATCATTAGTTTGTCCATTTTTAACATTTTAAAACGCGCAAAAGTAATAAATCGATGCTAAAGTAAGGCATGTTATTTGCACTAAGCGTTTTTTGATAATTTAAAAAATTGATTTTCAATGTTTTACACGTATTTTTTGCGCACGATTTTGCGGCCCGGATAGACGCGGAAAGCCTGCCTAGTTGCAGCGCCAATAAAAACCAAACCCGCACAGCGACCAGCGGAAGCTCGAGCGGGTTTGTGTTTTTATGGCGTTGCGGCTGGCAGCTTGGAGCAAATAGCCGGAAATGCCGCCAAAGCAATCGAAAAAAATTCTTAGAAGTAGAACCCGAAAGCTCCTTTGATTGCAAAATTGGTAGTTCCGGGTGCAATATAGCTGCCGCGCCATGCGAATTCGATGCGAAAAACTTTGAAAATGTTAGCAATTCCGGCGTTGTATTCCCAGTAAATATCTTCTGGCGCTTGGTAAACGAGTCCGCTGGGTTGATTGATAACTCTGTTTTCTTGGGTGATGGTTCCGTAAACGCCTTTAATACCAACGGTTTCGCGCCAATTGAGTTTGCGCATGAACGGAATTCGGGAGAAAATTCGTCCGCCGAAATTGTGTTGGAGTTGAAAAGTGGCGTAGGTATCGGCTTGGAACTCGTAGAAATCGAGGCAGTTAAAGGTATTTTCGATGATAAAATACGTTTGGTTACCGGGTACGATACTCATTAAACCGAGCGGCACAAATCCGAACGTTTTTCCGAGTTCGGTGATGGCGTCGAGTCGGCCGAAACCTCCTACATTAAAAGGTTGCTTGGCGTAGAGTTGAATTTTTTGATACTCGAAATCGGAGTTCATGACGCCTTTTAAACCCTGACTGTAGTTGGCAAAAACGCGCGTAAACGGGCTATCGACAATGCTGCGTTCAACTCCGTAACCCACGGTTTTTCTTCCGGGAGTGTAATCAACCAAGAGATTTGCTTCCGACTGCGTAGTTTCGTTTTTGATGGTTGTTTGCGACAAATCGGTGTAATAAGCCAAACTAAAGCTATCGCTTGCCGACACTAGGGTTCGGAAGCTGTAGCCTGCCGATATAGTTAGATTTTTTACGGGTTCAATTTCGAGCGACAGATTGGTTAGATTGATGTTTGTTAAATTGGCGTTGTTTCCGGCAACAAATAGCGCTGAGGATGCAAAGCTGCGTCCGAGTATATCGTTGGTTGTTGTAAGACTAGCGCCTATTTGCTCAATATCGCGGCGGTTTCCACCTTGAATAATGAATCGGCTTTTGGGATCGATCAGATATTTTCCGGACAATCCGTATTTGAATTTATTGTCGAGAAAACCGTAGGCGCCGTAGCCTTGAATACGCCAGCGATCGTTTGGGCCAAAGTAAGTTCGACCGCCTAATCGCAAGCGAATTCCCTCCACTTCGTTGTATCCGAAGGTTGAAAAAATGGGTCCAAAATCGAAATTTCCTTTTTGAATGTATCCGCTTCCGAGAATGGCTACGAGGTCGTATATCTGTCGGAATTTTTTATTGGTTTGGAGCGTATCCAACATTTTGTACACTCCTTTTTCGTCTTTGTTCAGTTCTTCGAATCGGTTTTCTTCCCAAAAATCGTCTGATTTCGTAAAAGCCTCTTCGTTGTAATAGTTCACTTTTTCTTTGTAGAAATCGTCTGGTTTTTCTTGATCAAAGACGTGATTTTGATACATGGTTGTTCGCTTTCCATAAATCCCTTTCGAGGCTTCTTTTTTATTGAGCGCGAAATCGGTCATCATGTAATCGCGGGTGAGCAAAAAGACTGAGTCGTTTAATACGTCGAATTGTTGTTCGATATAGATTTCCTTAACCCAGTTGATGTTAGCGCTCTTAACGACTTGCATGTTGATGTCTTTGATAGCCCAAGTGGTATCGTTGACCCAAAAATCGCCTTTAAAAGTCAGTTCGTTTTTACGTCTGGGATAATACACAATGTTGTAGCACCACTTTTTTCCGATGTAGGCGCTGTCGGCAAGGACGTAATTGTAAACATCGATTCCGGTTCTTGACAACGGCGAGGTAAAAGCTTTGTCGTAAAATTTCAGGTAGTTATCGTACACATCGTACTCGTTGTATAAGTCTTTTATAAATGCAATAATTTGTTGATTGGTTGAGAATCCGGAGTTTTTATTAGCGATGAGTTCGTCTTTAACTTTTCCTTTGGTATTATCGCCATACACTTTAGAAAGTGCTTCGTTAATAAATATGGGAAGATAGGTTTTACCGGTAATTTTCGAGGTATCGACTGAGTTGAAAATAAACTCCATTCCTTTAAAGATGCGACTTTTCATAAAAGCGCTATCGATGGTATTCATATCGAATTCGACTTTCTCGTACTTGTCCATTTGATATTGTTTGAACATTCGGAGTCCGTTTTTACGTTTTCGTGCCCAAATTTTTCGAAGAATATCGATAGCTGGGTTGTTTTTCTTGGATGTTTTTCCGGTATAGATTTTCACTTCGTCGAGTTCTTCGACAGCACTAAGTACGATTTTCAGTTCGTAGTTGACTGCTTTTTCGAGTTGTATTTCAGAGGTTTCGTAACCCACGAAGGAGATTTGCAGTGTTTTTCGGGTTTGATCGGACTCGAGGTAGAACCGTCCGTCGTCGTTGGTAATTACACCTTCCGCAGTACCTGGAAATCCGACTGAGGCGTACGCTACGGGTTTGTTTTTTTGATCGACAACGATACCGCTGACTTTGGTTTGCGCGAGCAGCGTATTTAGGGAGAGAAGTGTGAAAAGCGTGAGGAGAACTTTGTTCATGAGTTTAGTAATAACAACTAGCGGGCGCCAAAGATAGCTATTTTGCAAGATTGAGAGATTTGGAGATTTGGAGATTTGGAGATTGAAAGATTGAAAGATTGAAAGATTGAAAGATTGGGAGATTGGGAGATTGGGAGATTGGGATAAGGAGCAGTTGGGGTGCGGGTAATTAACGCGAGTTCGACATAAAAATTTTGCTAAATACGTTAAAAAAAATTCAGCTCTTGAATTTAGTTTAATAACTGCATTTTATTGTAAGCTAATCATTTAGAGAAAAACGTATACCCACAATCTTTTTTATTTGGGCGTTCCGGCGCCTCAGTGCTGGAAAGCTGTTTCAGGCGCCGTCGGGTTTTACGCTATAATTTGTTTTTTGCCCGACGCGGATCAAAAAACAAGATTTCCGCTGCAACCCCTAACGCGGGGTGAGTGCGCAAGAAAACGATCATACGAAAAAAGAACCTTTACAATCTAAACCAAACACAACATTCCGAAGTTGAAAATGCTGGCGGTTTTCAGCGAACGCGGCTTATGTATTGTTTCCACTACTAAAATCCGTGATATGATTTTAAAATTAGGGTGGTTTTTAAACCAGGTTTAAAGTCGGGGGATTTTGCGGAGCAGGGATTAAAAATAACTGTTTGGAATATTGCTTAGACTGATGAGTGAAAAGTAATCATTTATGCTAATCGACTTTTCTCGACAATTTAGAAATAGCATCTTTGATTTAAACTTTGCTGGGAGATAAAACGGGATCACACGGATTTACAACCTTTGAAATTAGAGCACTCTTTTGAGAGAAAATTGTTCATTTGAAATGATTTCTCCAAAAAATACAAGATTTACGGTTTTTCCGTAATGCTATGTCGGATTTTTTTGGGAGCTTCGCCCAAACGGGAAGGGGAAAACGGGTTTATCCCTACGAAGAAAAAACGAAACCGCATTACGGAAAAACCGTAATTTGAAATAATTTTGATATTGGGAAACCGAAAGCTGCGAAAGTACTACGGCGCACGCTACTACAACCCAAAATGGAGTAGTTTTATAAGTGTTGACCCGTTGGCGGAGAAGTATCCATCCATTTCGGGCTATGCGTATTGTGCGAATAATCCTATAAATTGTGTAGATCCGGATGGGAGAGACATTATTTACCTAAATAATTATCAGGCTGTTGGAGTCCCCGGTCTTATGACAGCTGGTCATGGCGCTGTATTGATAGGTAATGATAAAGAAGGATGGCGCTATCTTTCAATGAATGGAACTGTATCCGGAAGTTCACCATTCGGAAGAAGCAGAAATGCAGATTTAGGTACTACTCCCTATGACTCTGGTAGTAAAACAGGAAATGATTTCCGAGGGACTGGGTTAACTTTAAACGAAGTAATTCAGCTTGTTAATAAATCTAACCCGAAGGAACAACATAATTACGACCGCGCTGTTAGAATTGAAACTAATTCTTTTGAGGATTAAATTGCTTTTGAAGCTGCATATAAACAAGCTGCATCCAAAGATTACAATATTTTCGGATCATCCTGCGTCGATGTACCACAAGAAGCGTTTGAAGCAGTTGTTGCGTATAGAAAGAACGTTCAATCTAAACGTGATCCTTATTTTTGGAGTAAAAAACTTAGCTACAACGACGCAACTAACAAAGGTTTTCATCTTCTAACGCCAAACGATTGGTATAATGCACTAATTCAAAATCAAATATTTACAAATTTTGTCAGAAACATTAATCAAGATCTCCAAAAGCCTTTTAGAATTGAAGAATGTTCTGATTTAATTCATGCTAATCCAAGAGACCACTAACATGAAAAAAAAATCATATCTATTGTTAATTTTTATCCCCTTTTTTTTCGGAGCATTATTTTTTTTCGGAAGCGGTTGGTGGGGCTATGAAAAGTGGAAGTATAGAAGAACCACTTTTGGAAATAGAAGCGAATCTCTTTCACGCGGCGTATTTATTTGTGATGCTTCTTATAAGTCAAATATAACACTTGAAAACTTTAATGTGTATATTGAGAAAGGATTCAAATACGGATATTTAGGTGAAAACAACACCCGAATTTTGCTAAATGACAGCTTTCCTTACCAGTTAACGTTTCCACTTGAAACCAAGAATTTACATTTTTACGTATTAGATTCGGCTAGATACAAAACTGAAATAAGGCGTTTTATTTATTTACCGCATGAACATTTTAAAGACACTATTACACTGGGCATAAATCGTTATACGAATAAATGGGACTCTATCGGTTATGTAAAAGTGTGGGATCCGAAGTTCTAGAAAAACTAGATAACAAGTTGGAGGTTGGCTACAAGTACGACCCAAAATGGAGTACTTTTATAAGCGTGGATCCGTTGGCGGAGAAAACGATGGATGCCTATGGGTATTGTTACCAGAACCCAATTAATTTGGTGGATCCGGATGGACGGGAGGCGGAATACAAAATTAATTGCGAAAATTATACCAGCTAACCATTTAAACAGTATCCAACGCCGTTATATTTTTTGCATTACTAACCTGAGTTCGGTTTAAAAACAGGCAGACTGAATTTTAAATTAAACACTATTTTCTAGGCACTGACGCCCAGCCCCGATTGAAGCGATAGCCCGCAATAAAATAGGGCTGTGTGAAACGGGTGGCAATGGCGACCATAGAAGCCCTTTGCCGCACGATTGAACACGCCTTATTTTATGAGGACTATAAGCGTAAAGCGGGATTAGCTGCCAAAAAAATCAAGCTCTAAAAGCACAAATTTATCTATGAAATTAAATGGCGTGTTTTGAGCGTGCACTTCTTTTGTAGATGCTAATGATGATGATAATCAGTAGTATAACAGGCCAAATACGAACCAAAAACGTGATGATGCCTTCTAGTAAAAACCAGCCGCTTTTAAAACTGTCGAGCAGCTTAATATACAGCGGTGCTTGAAAAGAGTCGGTATTTGATTCGTTTAAAACCACTTCGCGGTGCATGCGCTCGCGTTGGTATATCTTGAGTGTAACGGTACTAAATGCCACGTTATCTTGTAGCGAAAGTTTATTGATTATCGCCTGATCTGCACTAGCACGCCGCGAATCTGCCTCATTCTCTGCGTCGACAATACCTGGTAATTTGGTTCCTTTTTGATCGATTGCTTTACCGATGCGGTTTGCAGCCACAGAATTTCGTTTGCGCTCTAAATCTGATGCAAACAGTTGCAAGGAAACGTCATCGCATTTAAGTGTTTGAAAATCAATGAATTTAATTTGTTTTCCTATAGTCCTTAGCACGGTATCGAGCTGTACATTAGGTACCCGAAGTGTGATCAGGTTTTCAACTTTATACTTTTTGGCGAGCAATAAACTATCAGCACTAACGGGTATATCGTCGCTGTAAATTAGCTGCGTTTGCAGGTTCGAGAGCGTTACAAAACCGCCGAACTTTTTCGCAGCATCTTCAATTGATTTGGTAGCTGCTGAGACGTCTTCAACTTCAAATTGCGCATCAACTGTTCGAACAAATTCGCGCTTGAGTTTCGTGTTTGTGGTCGTCGTTGCGTTTACCGTGTCGGCTACTCCTATTTCAGCTTTTGCTTCGGAAATAGGCGCCTCGGCCGACTCATTTTTACATGCTGTTATTACGAAAAAAGTGGCTCCTAAGAGAACACGTGCGATTACATTTACTTTCATGACGAATTGATTTACAGATTATTAAAAAATGTGAATTCGACATAAAAATATGTTTTAGATCGCTTAAAATGAATGCTTTAGCTTGTGCGAAAAACTTCTGTACGTTGTTTTTTAAAGCTAAACATTTAAAGAAGACGTTACTTCTTTGTGTTTTTTCGATAAAACTATTTAAATGATTTCTAACTTGGATTTTTAGATCGAACTCACGTTAAAAAATGTAATATTCAATTCATTCCTAAGAGTGTTTTGGTTGTGTTTTTGATAGTAATAAAAACTACGCCAAAAAATTTCGATTGTTTTTAGTTCGAAACCTGAGTTCGATTAAAAATCTTTGTCAGATCGCTTGAAAACAACAAATTGTGAAATCAAATAGCAATTAAAAGGATCAACTTCCTCGCTAGATAGATAAACAACTGCCTACTTCGTTAGATTTTTTTGGGATACTGCAGTATCCTAAAAAAATCTGCCTATTATACCAATTGGTATCTATAAAACAGTCTAATAAAAAAATGTTTTTAAGCCATAACCGCTACAAAACCTAAGCTCGTTTAAAAATTTTTGTCAGATCGCTTTTTGGGAAACAAAGTCTTTGCGTAAGGGAGCTTGAAAATGGATAAATTTCGCTAAACATTTAAACAGCCGCATACTTCGTTGCATTTTTTTCGATACCTCGGTATCCCAAAAAAATCCGCCTCGTAGCCAGCTATTTAAATGTTTTCTGACTTCAATTTTTATAATAATCTTAGGTTTTAAAAAAATCTTCCGTAGCGCCGCTATGCAACATTTTTTTGCATTGTTCAGCCTCAAAAACAACCTTTTTTCTTTAGTCTATTTTACAGTCCCAATTGGTAGTAATCAACCATTTATCTGTTTTCTGACCGCAATTTTTAAATCGAACTCAGGTTTCGAGAAAAAAGTAAAAATTTTACAAACGGAGCCTTTCGCAGTTGCTTCAAATACGAAGTTTTCCAAAAAATTGCGTTAACTAGGGAAGATGCATCTCAAGAAGTTGCTCGAATACAAACGTAAGGCAAACAGCGAAACAAGACCGTGCAGCTTTGAAATCGGCGTTGAAAAATGCAGCACACTGGTACCAATTTAGCGAATTTAAACCCTGTTTTGGTAAATTCTTAGAACAGAAGTAATTAAAAGACGCCACTTCGATAAAACTAGTTGCCAGCTACTTTAAAAAATCAGCTCTTGAATTTAGTTTAATAACTGCATTTTATTGTAAGCTAATCATTTAGAGAAAAACGTATACCCACAATCTTTTTTTTTGGGCGTTCCGGCGCCTTAGTGCTGGAAAGCTGTTTCAGGCGCCGTCGGGTTTTACGCTATAATTTGTTTTTTGCCCGACGCGGATCAAAAAACAAGATTTCCGCTGCAACCCCTAACGCGGGGAATGTGCGGAGCGCGATCTACTAAAAGACCACGACCATACTATCTCTTATTCAACCTGCGAAGTTTATGGATGTTGTACTTTTTACCGAGAAGTTCCTCATTACTTTCTTTACGCTGCTGCGAATCCCTTTGATCGCGCTTTTTTATGAATGATTTTCTGAAACCAGCTGCAAAAAAGAATAGGATTATCCCTAAGCAAATTGTGCCCGTACCATTTAAAGTACCCAGTACCAGCCCACCTTGTTTATTAAAAAACCAGCCCGAATCTTCCACCGAAAATACTTGCATCACCACTCCTAAAAACAAAAGTACAAGTGCAGTGACAAGCGTTAACTGATATAGGATTTTTGTTGTTTGCATCGGAGCAGTTGTAAAATTGTATTGAAAAAAAATCAGAAGGTATTCTAATTTACAAATTGCAAATTAGCCAACTCGCGTCCCACTTCATTTAGGCCATTTAATATGCGCGTCGTTTGCTTGCTCGAAGGTTTTTTATGGCCGTTAACATAGTGCGAGAATAAAGTTGGATTCATGCCAATTCGCTCGGCTAAATATTTGGAGTTTATGACGCGATAATATTGAAAAAACTGTTTGAAATCGATTTCTAGTTCGATGTTATCACTACTCAAGTTGTGAGAATCTGCTTCAAAGGCAAGCTCTAAGGCTTCGAGTAGGTTGTTTTGAAGCTCGGTCATGGTTTTTCCCGTTGTAAAAACAGGCAAATCGTTTGAGAATGCCGAAAATCCGGTTGCTGTTTTCTCAACAATAAATTTGTATCTCTTTTTCCGTCTCATGACTATTTCTTTCGAAATTAATTAATACCTGCTTCCTTAAGAATTCGTTTTTCCAAGCCTTTAGCAATTTCATTACTTCCGTGATCGGGCACGATTAGCATATTTTTTCGTTTCGGATGAACCATCTTCACATGAGAACCTCTCTGCGAAATCGCATACCAGCCATTTCTTTTAAGAATTCTGATGAGTTCCGAACATTTCATTACTAACGCTATTTGGCATATACAAGAATTACAAAGTAAAT
>CALRVY020000062.1:0-16196 GCA_943371725.1 Pseudanabaena sp. UWO311
AACTAATGCAAGGTCTTTAGAGGTTGAATAACTCTTTATTGATTTACATAAAAATTACGTTTTTAGGTTATCTGGTATGTTTTGCAACTAAAATCGAAAATATTCACTGATACTGCTGTAATTTGATTTTAAACAATGGTTATTAACAAAGGCGGAGTATGTAGAATTTGTATTCAATTGATTATCATATATTGTAGATGTTAAATGGCTTGCAATTACTTTGTTTATAAAAGGCTTTACACTTACGGGTTTTCCGTAATGTGGATTGGTTTGAAATGGTTACTGTCAGATAAGTGGTAGGTTACCACGGTTTGGGGTGAACTGGGGTAAGTGCTGGTGAGTTACGGCTTAGGAGGTCTAAGCCGCTTAAGCCGCCTAAGAATTAGTAGCCAGCAACTTTGCCCCTCAACACCTTTATAACCTGAGTTCGATCTAAAAATTGAAGTCAGAAAACATTTAAATAGCTGGCTACGAGGCGGATTTTTTTGGGATACCGAGGTATCGAAAAAAAATGCAACGAACTGTGCGGCTGTTTAAATGTTTAGCGAAATTTATCCATTTTCAAGCTCCCTTACACAAAGACTTTGTTTCCCAAAAAGCGATCTGACAAAAATTTTTTTAAGAGCTTAGGTTTTGAACTAGTTATGGCTTAGTAACATTTTTTATTAGACTGTTTTATAGCTCCAATTAGTATAACAGGCAGATTTTCGTTGAGATACAACAGTATCGCAAAAAAATCTAACGAAGAAGGCTGCCGTTTATCTGTTTAGCGTGAAAGTTGTTCCTTTTCATTGCTATTTGATTTCACAATTTGTTGCTTTCAAACGATCTGACAAAGATTTTTAATCGAACTCAGGTTTATAGCCAATACAACAAACCAAACACACGCAATTACAGCACAAGATCAAAATTCTACATCAAAAAATAATCTCAACTCTCTTGCAAGATCTTCAAAATTGCTGTCCCGGAATGTAAGCGAAACTCAAAACTAATGAAAGATTCACACTACAAAAGCTTCACCTGCTACATATACTACAAGGGTTTTCGCTAACTTTTTGGTTTAATTTTCTCAGATCCCTCTGCCATAAATATCGTTTGTATGTCTTAACAAGAGAACAATAAAAAAATTTTAAAAAAAATTAAAATTTACGGAAAAACCGTAAAATCAATCAAATACCGTGTTTTAATTTTACGACATAGTAACATTTAATTTTTAAAAGCCATGAAGACAAGTCGTGAAAATTACAATCTTATTCGAGTTATTTGGTCTACAAGAGATCAAGAAGAAATTATTAATGAAGCGTGTAAAAAAACGCTAGTGAATTTATTTCAACAGCAATTGAAAGTACAGTCGTGCAAGCTGTATTATCTCAATATTACGCCTAATTACGTTGATTTGATTTTAGATATGCACACCACAAATAACTTAGCAGCTGTCATGCAGTACGTTAAAGGTAGTTCGTCTTATCACATCAACAAACACAACCTAACTGAAGGAAAGTTTATTTGGGATAAAAGCTTTTTTTCCGAATCACGAATTCAAGAAAATGTAACGCAAGCTATCAACGAATTAGGAAAAAGACCAGATCCTTCCTTCTTTGAGCAAATTGCCGAATTAAAACAACGGATTCACAAATTAACCATGCTGGCGCAATATGCATAATCTTGTTTTAGCATCGATCGGTAATTTAAAGAAGAATCTTCATTAAATTTTCTGACAACAAATTTGTGTAACAATTGCGCTATTTTTCAAAATCTGTAAATTTCACTCTGTTAAAAACGTCTCGAAAAGCTTCCAAAGTTTCGTGAAAACCTAAAAATGAGTGCTATTTACAGATTTTTACCAATGTAGTTAATAACCTGAGTTCGATTTATAAATTGCGGTCAGAAAACAGATAAATAGCTGGCTACAAGGCGGATTTTTTTTGGAATACTGTAGTATCGCAAAAAAATCTAACGAAGTAGGCAGCCGTTTATCTTTTTAGCGTGGAAGTTGTTTCTTTCCATTGCTATTTGATTTCACAATTTGTTCATTTCAAGCGTTCTGACAAAAATTTTTATTTGAACTCAGGTTTAAACTAAGCTAGCACTATTCTTGCTGATTAATAATTCTCTGATTTGCAACAAAAGACAATCATAAAGTTTTTTACGATTTTCTTTTCATTTTAAGCACGCGCACTCTTGCTTTCTGTTCTCAAACAAACATTATTACTCCCTGTTTTCAGCGCCTAAAAATTAATTTTTCGCCTCATAATCACTGCTCAAATTACAATACTTGTAAAGTTTTATTTTTTAATTTACACTTGTAAAGCTCACTTTTACTCCCGTTTCTCGTACTTAAAATCAAACATCAAAATTAATTTATTGATTTTCAATTAGTAATAAATGGAAACGTTTCTGAAAAAGGTTAGGTTGTGCCGATTTATCGCCGTACTTTTGCAGCAAATTTTAATACCCTTTATGAATAACTTTGAACAATTAGGATTGAGTGATTCGCTACAACGCGCGATTGTCGATCTGGGATTTGAAAATCCTACCGAAATCCAGCAAAAAGCAATCCCAATTCTATTGGAGCAAGAAACAGATTTAGTTGCATTGGCACAAACCGGTACTGGCAAAACTGCCGCTTTCGGTTTCCCGCTTATCCAGAAAATGGACCTAAGCCAACGCGCAACTCAGGCACTGATTCTCGCTCCCACACGCGAACTGTGCTTGCAGATTACAAACGAACTTAAAAATTACGCCAAATACGACACGGGTCTTCGCGTAGTAGCCATCTATGGCGGAGCAAGTATTTCTGAACAAGCACGCGAAATTAAAAGAGGTGCCCACATCGTAGTGGCAACCCCCGGCAGAATGCAAGACATGATCAATAGATCTTATGTTGACATCTCGGAAATCAACTACTGCGTCCTCGATGAAGCTGACGAAATGCTCAATATGGGCTTTTACGACGATATCGTAAGCATTCTATCGACTACACCAGACGAAAAAAGAACTTGGCTTTTCTCAGCTACCATGCCTGCAGAAGTAGCGCGAATCGCTAAAAAATTCATGGAAGAACCTGTCGAAATAACCGTAGGAACCAAAAATTCTGGTTCTGCTACCGTTTCACATGAGTTCTACTTGGTAAACGCAAGAGATCGGTACGAAGCTTTAAAACGCTTAGCCGACGCCAATCCAGATATCTTTTCTGTAATTTTTTGTAGAACCAAACGCGATACACAACAGGTTGCAGAAAAACTCATCGAAGACGGATACAATGCCGCTGCTTTGCATGGCGATTTGTCGCAAGCACAACGAGATGGTGTGATGAAAGCGTTCCGAGGTCGTCAAATTCAAATGCTCGTTGCAACAGATGTCGCAGCGCGCGGAATCGACGTTGATAACGTAACGCACGTAATCAACTACCAACTTCCAGACGAAATCGAAACCTACAACCACCGCTCCGGTAGAACTGGCCGAGCTGGAAAATCAGGTGTATCTATCGTTATCATCACTAAAAGTGAGCTGCGAAAAATTTCAGCAATTGAACGTATCATCAAACAAAAGTTTGAAGAAAAGCCGATCCCTTCCGGTATCGAAATCTGTGAAATACAACTTTTACACTTAGCGAATAAGATTAAAGACACCGAAGTTGATCATGATATCGACAACTACCTTCCTGCAATAAACACGGTTCTCGAAGGTCTGACCAAAGAAGAATTAATCAAGAAAATGGTTTCGGTTGAATTCAATCGCTTCATTAATTACTACAAGAAATCAAAAGACCTTTCTTCATCAGGTGAAAAAAGAAGCGCTGCCGAGCCACGTGAATTCTCTGGTGGTGGAGCCGTTCGCTATTTTGTGAACATCGGTTCAAGAGATAACTTCGACTGGATGTCGCTTAAAGATTTCCTCAAAGAAACGCTTGATCTTGGTAGAGATGCTGTTTATAAAGTTGATGTTAAAGAAGGTTTCTCGTTCTTTAACACCGATCCAGAGCACACCGATCACGTAATGGAGGTGCTAAATAATATGAGTTTGGAAGGAAGACGAGTAAACGTTGAAATCTCAAAAAACGAAGGTAGTAACAATCGTAGAGATCACAACGGTAGAAAATCGTTCGGACCAAGAAGCGACGCAAAACCTCGTGAGCAATTCGGTACGCCTAAAAGAGAGCGTACTTTTAGAAGAACCGACAGCGCACCTGCTGAAAATAAAGGTCGCAGATCTTCTTTCGCCGATGCTAAAAATAGCGATCAGCCTAATCGTGCAGCTCGCCGTGCAAACCAATTTGGTGCCGGAGACAAGCCCAAAAGTTCACGACGAAGCTAAAGTTTGTTAATTTTTGCTTACAAATAGAGCAATGCAGCAAAATATATGCGAGTTTTACATTTCTAAAAATGATTAGTAAACTTCCATGAAATACTTTGCTGCGTTGCTTATTTTTTTCTGTTCAATGATCGCTCGAGCTCAGGATAACCCGAATGCAACAGCCATCTCAGCAACTATTGTAAACGAACTTGATAACAGACCATTAGCAAATGCAAACGTAATAAATATCAATACCGTAAAAGGTGCGATAACCAACGAGCAAGGTAAGTTTACGCTGGCAGCAACTGTAAATGACACGCTGCACATAACGATGCTCGGTTTTAAATCCTTACGATTACGCGTAACCAACGACTGGATTAAGAACAAGGAAACTACTATTTATCTTACCGAAAAAGCGTACGCACTCGAAGAAGTAATCATTAGGCCATACAAACTAACCGGATATTTGGAAATCGATGCCAAATTAGTGCCTTCAAAACAAGATTACAGATATTCAATCAGTGGCATTGCCGCCGGTTATGAAGTCGGCGATACATCGCCACAGGCATTCAAACGTGTAGTGGAATCGATTTTTAACCCTGCAGATTTACTCTATAACGTGTTTGGCAAAAAACCGAAAGAACTTAAGCGTCTGCGCGAAATGAAAAAAGACGACACCGTTCGAAATTTACTTGAATCAAAATACGATCGTGAAACGATTTCTATTCTTCTCGGTGTCTCACCTAAAGAAATCAGCGAAATCCTCGAACGCTGTAACTACTCCGAAGCGTTCATTAAATCGGCAAACGACTTGCAAATCATGGACGCAATAAGTGCATGCTACGAAGAGTATAAAATCTTAAAGAAAAGAAGTTAATTTTTTCAACTAAAGTACCGTGCTTCAATTAGTTTAATATCTTTAATTGAAGCTTTAGTCCATTTTAATTTTGCATCATAAATCGCGCGCTCATTCAATCTCCAATTTGAAACTTCGCGCCGGATTCGATCCGTTAATTGCTGAATAATTATTGCTGCGCTTACCGATATATTCAAACTTTCAGTAAAACCAACCATCGGAATTTTTAAGAACCGATCCGCCTGATCCAAAACTTCCTCGCTTAAACCATGACGCTCGGTTCCAAAAAATAAAGCACACGGCTGCTGAACATCGAAATCGTGCAAGTCGCAATTTGTTCCCCGCGGACTCGTAGCTACAATCTGATACCCACGATTTTTAAGTTCCGAAACACACATATCCACTCGATCAAACCGCAAAACATCAACCCATTTTTGTGCGCCCATAGCAATTTCTTTGTCGATCCGCTTTCCAAATCGCTCCTCTATTACATGCAACTGTTGCACACCAAACGATTCGCAACTGCGCAAAACCGCACTGGTATTGTGCAATTGATACACATCTTCAATGGCAACCGTTAAATGATTGGTCCGATTTATCAAAACTTCATCAAACCGAGCTTTACGCGCATCTGTCAAAAAAGTCTCTAAATATTGCAAGTAATCTTGTTCAGCTTTCGAAATCATTTTCAGAAAATTCTTGTGTCAAAAGTCGGCGAAATTTCCGAAATTTGACTAAAACCGAAGCATGAAACAGAAATTAGTTGTATTAACAGGTGCCGGAATATCTGCCGAAAGCGGTTTAAAAACTTTTCGCGATGCCGACGGACTTTGGGAAGGGCATCGTATCGAAGACGTAGCAACACCCGAAGCTTGGCAACGAAATAAAAAACTAGTTTTAGATTTCTACAACGAACGTCGGCGGCAGTTATTACTTGCAAAACCCAATCCAGCACATTTCGCTTTAGTCGATTTTGAAAAAGATTTTCACGTAAATATTATTACACAAAACGTCGACGACTTGCATGAACGGGCCGGAAGTTCCAATATTCTCCACCTGCACGGACAATTACGCAAGGCGCGGAGCACTCGAAATTATAACTATATCATTGATTTTGATGGCGATATGTCGGAATCCGACCGCGACGACCAAAACAATCCGCTCCGACCACACATCGTTTGGTTCGGCGAAGCGGTACCCGAACTACCAAACGCCGCAAACATTATTTCCGAAGCCGATCTGGTGTTCATCGTCGGAACATCCATGCAAGTCTATCCCGCGGCATCGCTAATCGATTACGCACCGCCACAAGCTCAAGTGCATTACATTGATCTTAATCCGGCCGACGTGAGTCATATCCGTAGAAAAATCAATATTCACAGCGGAAAAGCAGCCGAAATTTTACCAGCGCTTTTTCGGAAAATAACCAGCTAAATCGGGTTTTCTAGCTATCTTTGCCACTTCTTTAAAACAACAACAACTATGAGCGCTCTCAGTGCTTTAACCGCCATTTCACCTATCGACGGTAGATACCGAAAAAAAACAGAATCTCTTGGGCTATTCTTCTCCGAACGAGCGCTAATGTACTATCGCGTGAGAGTCGAAGTTGAATATTTTTTAGCCCTTTGTGAAATACCGCTTCCACAGCTTAAAAATTTTCCAAAAGACCAAGTCGACGCACTTAAAAACATCTATCAAAATTTTAGTGACGACGATGCTAAGGAAATAAAAGAGACGGAAAAAACAACCAATCACGATGTAAAAGCAGTTGAATACTTTATCAAAGCGAAATTTGATCAATTGCAATTATCTGATTTTAAAGAATTTATACACTTTGGTTTAACTTCACAAGACGTAAATAACACGGCAATTCCACTATCTTTAAAAGAGGCGTATTTTAACGTTTACTTACCGCTATTTACCGAACTTACAGCAAAACTTAAAGAACTTTCAATTGCTTGGAAAGATATCCCGATGTTGGCACGAACGCACGGACAGCCTGCATCTCCAACGCGGTTAGGTAAGGAGTTTGAGGTTTTTGTTGTTCGACTTGAGGAGCAATTGCGCTTATTGCAAAACATTCCTTTTGCCGCTAAATTTGGAGGAGCAACAGGCAATTTTAATGCACATG
This sequence comes from Pseudanabaena sp. UWO311, assembly GCA_943371725.1. Lineage (GTDB taxonomy): Bacteria > Bacteroidota > Bacteroidia > Flavobacteriales > Flavobacteriaceae > Flavobacterium. The sequence goes on from CALRVY020000062.1 coordinate 7,284, forward strand.
TGATTGCTTATCCACAAATCGATTGGAAGCAATTTGGAACCACTTTCGTAGAAGACACACTTGGGTTAAAACACTCATTTCCAACAACTCAAATCGAACATTACGATCACCTTGCAGCTTTCTGCGACGCACTCAAACGAATAAATACCATCGTAATCGATCTGGATCGCGACATTTGGACCTACATTTCGATGGACTATTTCAAACAGCGAATTAAAGAAGGAGAAATCGGCTCCTCGGCAATGCCGCACAAAGTGAATCCTATTGATTTTGAAAACAGCGAAGGTAATCTCGGTTTAGCTAACGCTATTTTCGAACATCTTGCAGCTAAATTGCCAATTTCAAGATTGCAGCGCGATCTCACAGACAGCACCGTTCTTCGCAATTTAGGTTTGCCTATTGCACATACCGTCATTTCGTTCGATGCCACGCTCAAAGGACTTCATAAATTGTTGCTTAACGAACAAAAAGTTGCCGCCGATTTAGAAGATAATTGGGCTGTAGTTGCCGAAGCTATTCAAACCATTCTGCGTCGTGAAGGTTTCGAAAATCCATACGAAATGCTTAAAGATTTAACTCGGAAAAACACCAAAATAGATCGACAAGCCATTGCCGATTTCATTGAAAATCTCAATGTCTCCACTGATTTGAAAACAGAACTTAAAGCAATTTCACCTGCAACTTATGTGGGAATTTAATTTTTTTGGGGGTTCCGGCAGCAATTCGTAGCGGCTTCGCCAAAAAAGTAGGCTGCCGTCGCGCTTTACGCTGCAATCTGCTTTTGCCCTTCCAACTGCCATCCCAAAAGCAGGATTTACGCTGCAATCGCTAACCCGGGCAATCGTTGCCGAAAAACGTTATAAAAAAAATCGTAACTTCCGACAACATTTAGTAACTATGCTTGCATTAGCTTCTTCTTCGTTTCATCTGGATCCGTTAATTTACGACCTCGGACTCATTCTTTGTTCCGCAGCAGTTGCAGCGCTCATTTTCAAACGGTTAAAACAACCTTTAGTTCTCGGTTATCTGATTGCTGGTTTTCTCGCTGGTTCAAAATTCGATTACTTCCCAACCGTAACCGATATTCAAAGCGTAAAAGTTTGGGCTGAAATCGGGATTATCTTTCTCTTGTTCAGTCTTGGTTTGGAATTCAGTTTCAAAAAACTGCTAAAAGTCGGTGGAACTGCATCGGTAACTGCCGGAACACAAATCGGTGGAATGCTCGTGCTTGGCTATCTCTGCGGAACTGCACTAGGTTGGAAAACAATGGATAGCATTTTCTTGGCAGCAATGCTCGCCATTTCGTCAACTACCATTATCCTTAAAACCTTCGAAGAATTAGGAGTAAAAACCAGACGATTTGCCATTAATGTACTTGGTTCATTGATTGTACAAGACATTTTGGCGATCATCATTTTAGTTTTACTTAGTACTATTGCTGTCACCCAATCCATATCAGGTGTTGCGCTCGTTACTGTTGTTGTAAAACTAGTCTTCTTCTTAACACTTTGGTTTATAACTGGAATCTTCTTTATTCCCTCTCTTTTGCGTTACGCAGGAAAGTTAATAACAGAAGAAATGCTTCTAATCATTGCCATTGCTCTTTGTTTAGTCATGGTGATTTTGGCAGCAAACGTTGGATTTTCGCCAGCTTTGGGAGCCTTTGTCATGGGTTCAATCATCGCCGAAACTACAAAAGCGGAACAAATTGAACACTTGCTAAAACCCGTAAAAGATTTATTTGGTGCTGTTTTCTTTGTTTCTGTTGGTATGCTTATCGATCCCGAAACGCTGCAACAATATGCTTTTCCTGTACTAATTCTTACTTTAGTTACCATATTCGGACAAAGCATTTTAGCAACTGCTGGATCGCTACTGTCGGGAATGCCGCTGAAGCAATCCGTACAAAGCGGCGTGAGCTTCTCTCAAATCGGAGAGTTTTCTTTTATTATCGCAACACTTGGTGCCTCGTTAGGTGTTACAAGCGACTTCCTCTATCCGATTATTGTAGCCGTTTCTGCCATAACCACTTTTACAACACCGTATTTAATCAAATCGGGCGAAACTGTTGCAATATTTGCCGAACGCATATTACCTCGAAAATGGCTTAAAAACATTGAACGTTACAGCGCCAACGCCCAGTCGATTCGAGCTCAAAACGATTGGCATGTATTGTTGCGAAAGTATTTTCTACACATTGCTTTACATGCTAGCATTATCGTAGCCATTGTACTGCTATCTGAAAAATTTATTCTACCCTTTGCAAAAGATAACAACAGTCTCAGATTTATTGTAGCACTCGGAACTTTATTTGCTATAGCACCATTCATTTATGCACTTGGTTGGCATAAAACATCGGAAAATCAGGTGCAAAACCTACTGAGCGACAAACGTTATCGCGGACCAATCGTAATGATGGTACTATTCCGATTTCTGCTTTGCGTTTTGCTCGTTGGCTTTCTAATCGATCATTTCTTCAGCACGCTGTTTGCAATCATTTTATTGGGCGTTTTCATTGGTCTTTACTTACTTTTTCCCAAAAAACTAAAATCGCAATACGCCAAAATCGAACGTCATTTTATTCATAACTTAAATGAACGCGAAATTTACATGCGCAATCGAAGCCGAAGTGACTTAACTCCGTGGGACGGACACATGACCAGTTTTGAAATAGATCCGGCCTCCGATATTTCAGGCAAAACGCTCGAAATATTGAAGTTACGCGAACTTTTCGGCGTGAATATCGCTTATATCAAACGTGCCGATTTCGTCATTCCAACACCCGACAAAAACGAAAAACTGTTTCCTTCCGACGAAATTTTCATCATCGGAACCGACGATCAGATTCAACTTTTTGCAAAATTCCTCGAAGATCACGAAGTACATCCTGCATCAACCATTCCAGATCCCGATATTTCTTTGAATCAATTTGTACTCAAAAATGAATCGTTTATCGGTAAATCGATACGCGATTCCAAAATCCGTGAAGAAACTACAGGAATTATTGTAGGTATCGAGCGACGAGGAAACCGTACGTTTAATCCAGAATCAGACATGATTTTAGAGAAAAACGATATTCTTTGGATTGTTGGAAACCGCCGTAAACTAATCGATATGATCGAATCTTATCGCGAATAATTCGGTGCTTCTTTCGTAATAGTTACGTTATGCGGATGGCTTTCGGTAATTCCGCTCGAAGTAATCCGTACAAACCGTCCGGTCTTTTGAAGCGTCTCGATGTCTTTTGCACCACAATAACCCATTCCGGCACGCAAACCGCCCACAAATTGCTGCATCGATTCGTTTAACTCGCCTTTGTACGGAACACGACCCACAATTCCTTCCGGAACGAGTTTTTTAATGTCGTCTTCAACATCTTGGAAATACCGATCTTTTGATCCTTCTTGCATCGCTTCAACCGATCCCATGCCACGATACGACTTGAACTTTCGTCCTTCGAAAATGATGGTTTCGCCCGGCGATTCTTTAGTTCCGGCCAAAAGCGAACCCAACATCACACAAGACGCTCCGGCTGCAATGGCTTTCGGAATGTCTCCGGTGTATCGAATTCCGCCGTCTGCAATTACAGGTACGCCACTTCCTGCAGCGGCTGCGGAAACTTCTAAAACTGCCGAAAACTGCGGAAAGCCAACACCAGCAACCACACGAGTGGTACAAATAGAACCCGGACCAATACCTACTTTTATACCATCGGCGCCGTTTTCAATTAAGTACTTGGCGGCTTCTGCAGTTGCAATATTGCCAACCACAACATCAAGAGTCGGAAATGCCGCTTTTACAGCTTTTAAAACTTCTACAACTCCTTTTGTATGTCCGTGCGCAGTGTCAATTACAACGGCATCAACACCTGCGGCAACAAGTGCACCCGCACGTTGCACCGCGTCGGCAGTTACACCAAGGGCAGCAGCAACGCGTAAACGGCCATAACTGTCTTTATTTGCAATTGGTTTTTGCGTTAGTTTGGTAATATCTCGAAAAGTAATCAAGCCAACCAGAGTGTTTTCGGCATTTACAACCGGTAATTTTTCAATTTTATTTCCTTGTAAAACCACTTCTGCTTCTTGCAAAGAGGTTCCTTCAGCAACCGTTACTAATCCTTGCGAAGTCATTACTTCCGAAATCGGACGGCTGTTATTTTTCTCAAAACGCAAATCCCGATTCGTAACAATGCCTTTTAGCTTTTTATTTTCATCAACAATTGGAATACCGCCAATTCCGAATTCGCGCATAACCGCTTTTGCATCGGCCACGGTCGAGTTTTCGGGTAACGTAACCGGATCGATAATCATGCCTGATTCGGCGCGTTTTACTTTGCGTACTTCGGCTGCTTGTGCTTCGGCAGTCATGTTTTTGTGTAAAACACCCATGCCACCTTCGCGCGCAATAGCAATAGCCATGGCACTTTCGGTAACGGTATCCATAGCCGCCGAAACCACAGGAACATTTAGCGTTATATTTCTTGAAAATTTAGATTGAATACTGACTTCTCTTGGCAAAACGTCCGAGTAATTCGGTACTAGAAGCACATCATCGTACGTTAGACCTTCGGCGATGATTTTTGAAGAATTTGGAAGCATAGCAATTATAGTTGTGTGATAATTGCGTGCAAATATAGTTCAAATCTGCGAGTTTCTGAAACCTAAATAGCTTGTCTGTTCAATCAGTTGTAGCATTTTTTGGGCGGCATTTCGCGCTTTTCGTTGCAATACCGCTTTGTTGCGGTGGTTTGGGCAGTGTTTGGCACAGCTTCCGTTGGTCGCTGCGCCAAAAACGCCCGCACACACCGCCACTTCGGCGCTATTTCCACTGCAATCGCGGCCGCAGCAGCCGTTACCAAGGAACTCTCTTCCAAAGACGTTTTTTCGCACAAGGGAATGCAACGGAAAGCCGTGCTTTTGAACAGCGATTGAAGCCGCCATTTTTACAGGCGACCAGCGGAAGCCCAGAAAAAGGCAGGCTGAAACGCTGAGCAAAAGTGCGCCTTGCAGTGAAATGCCCGACCTGCCGCTGTTGTATTTCCACTAATTTTTTGCGGCAGGATGTGCCCAACTAAAAAAAGAAAAAGAAACGACTGTAGTTAACTCGGTTGATAAGATGTTTAAAAGATCTCGCAGCTGCTGCTACTGAAACGTGCAGCTTTCGTATTTTTAAAGGAAAAACAATGGAAGCCAGAGATTTATTCCTTTCCGATTTCCGCGGTCCGGCGCTCGGCAATATTCACAATAACTCATCAGCAGATGAGATTTTTCAAAATGAAACATTGCGCCCTATTTTAAAACTGCAAAACAATTTATTTGTAGCCGTTTTTAAAAACTACATTATTAAAAGCAAAGTCGATTTTAGTCGACTTTCTGTTGAAAAGAAGCTACAGTTTATTGAGCATAGTATTCAGCGCGACATCAAATTCCGAAATGCATTAAAAGGCATGGTTATAGCTCTTTTTACCGTAACAGAATTTGAAGCGTACATTCAAAATTCGTCGGCACTAAACAAGCGAATGATGGGAATGTTAATTGAGCGATTGAAGAATCAGGTGCAGCTTTTCGACATGCAAGCTGCGATTTAGCAATAAAATCAAGCTAAAATATCCTGATTTTTATTTTTCAGATTAGCTCGTCTAGTGAACATCTGTTGGTAGATAAATATTTTTCACTGACTTCCTTAATATATTTCGAATTTGCTAGGCTTTTTATAGATAATCTGATAATAATAAGCTGTTAGGCGATTTTTTTCGATTGAATTGATTAAACTTGTCTTGAACGAATCACAAACTATGAAAGAAGAATATTTTAAATGGTATTCTCCCAACTTAAGTCGTGAAATTGAAATGCTGGTTTTTGGCCATGGAGGCTATCCGGTTATTTTATTTCCAACTTCAATGGGGAGTTTCCACGAAAACCGCGACCAAGGTTTAATCGGTTCGGCACATTGGTATCTCGAACAAGGATTAGTACAGATTTTTTGTCCGGATAGTATCGACAAAGACAGTTTTTACAACAAAAACATTCATCCGGCACATCGAATCCAAAATCATGTTTGGTACGACAAAATGATTTGCCACGAAATAGTAGAACGCGTACGTCATAATACGTATTCACACAAAGTTGCAGTTGCCGGCTGTAGTTTCGGCGGGTATCATGCTGCAAACTTCGCCTTTCGTCATCCCGGTTATGTAAGCCATATGTTTTCGATGAGTGGCGCCTTCAATATCAAAAGTTTTATGAACGGTTTTCATAACGACGATGTTTTCTACAACAGCCCGGAAGACTATCTGCACGGCTTAAACGATCACGAATTGTGGAATATGGACATTATACTCGGAACTAGTAATTGGGACATTTGTTTCGATGCAAACTTAAAATTAAGTCGCGTTTTAGCTGGAAAATCGGTCGATCATTGGCTTGATATTCGTCAGGACCGCGAACACGACTGGCCTGTTTGGCGCGAAATGTTTCCGCATTATTTATCACGAATTAAATTTTTCTAAACTAACAACTCACTCAATATGAAAAAGATTGGAATTTTATTTGGCATGGAAGATACCTTTCCAGCCGCGTTTATTGAACGTGTAAACGAAAAAAACGAAAAAGGAATTATTGCCGAAGCTGTCAGCATTGATAAAGTAATTCAAAACAAGCCACATGAATACGCGGTTATCATTGATCGTATTTCTCAAGACGTTCCGTTTTATCGTGCTTTTTTGAAAAATGCCGCTTTAACAGGAACAAACGTGATCAACAATCCGTTTTGGTGGAGTGCTGATGATAAATTCTTCAACAATTGTTTGGCCGATACGTTGGGAGTTCCGCTTCCTAAAACCGTTATTTTACCTTCGGCGGAACATCCGACCGATACTACAGCAAAATCATTTCGAAACTTAGCTTACCCACTTGATTGGGAAGGAATGTTCGATTACGTTGGTTTTCCAGCTTATATGAAACCGTACGCAGGCGGTGGTTGGAAAAATGTGTACCGACTTGAAAATCGCGATGAATTTTGGCAAAAACACCGAGAAACAGGTCAGCTTGTCATGTTACTTCAAGAGGAAATTGTTTTTGATTCGTATTTCCGGGTGTATTGTTTAGGTAGAAAAGCGGTTCGAATTATGCCTTACGAGCCCAGAAACCCGCATCATTTGCGTTATGTAGTTGATAATCCGGTTACCGATAAGAAATTATTGGCTACGATCAAGGATTATACTTTGCGCTTGTGTAACGGTTTAGGCTACGATTTCAATACCGTTGAATTTGCTGTACGCGATGGAATTCCGTACGCAATTGATTTTGGAAATCCTGCTCCAGATGCTGAATTAACTTCGGTAGGAAGAGAAAACTTTGATTGGGTGGTGGAAGAAGCTGCAAAAATGGCAATCGGATTTGCGAAGAAACACAAATCAGGTCAGATGAATTTGCGTTGGGGCGACTTCATCAAACAGTCTTCTGCATTACCGCTTTAGGTGTTGTATAACGTCATATCCAAAAACACATGAAAACCAAATTACCCATCTTTACCTTAGGGGTAGAGGAGGAATACCAGATTATAGATCCGCAAACACGCGATTTACGTTCGCATTTGTCGAAGATTGTTGATGGTGCGAAAATTATACTCAACGAACAAGTAAAGGCAGAAATGCACCAAAGTGTTGTTGAAGTTGGTACGAACATTTGCAAGAACGTTGCTGAAGCCGAGTCGGAGATTAAGTTTCTGCGATCAAAAATTGTAGAATTGGCCGAAAAACAAAATCTCGTGGTTGGTGGCGCTGGTACGCATCCGTTTTCGCGCTGGCAAGATCAACCAATTACAGACGATCCGCGGTATCACAATATTGTAAACGAATTACAAGATGCTGCGCGCTCCAATCTGATTTTTGGCATGCATTGCCATGTAGGAATTGAAAACCGAGAAATTGGTATGCAATTAATGAATCAGGCTTGTTACTTCTTGCCACATATTTTTGCGTTATCTACAAATTCTCCTTTTTGGGAAGGCAGACAAACAGGATATAAATCGTTTAGAACTAAAGTTTTCGATAAATTTCCACGAACCGGCTTACCCGAATATTTCGACTCAGTGTCGGCTTACGACAATTATCTGGATACTTTAGTAAAAACGAATTGCATCGATAACCCCAAAAAGATCTGGTGGGATTTGCGTTTACATCCGTTTTACAACACGATTGAGTTCCGCATTTGCGATATGTCACTTACAGTCGACGAAACGATGTGCTTAGTAGCAATAATTCAAGCCGTTGTAGCGAAATTGTATAAACTAACCATGCAAAATACGAGCTTCAACATTTATCGATTAGCTTTGATAAAAGAGAATAAATTCCGTGCAGCTCGTTACGGCATTGATAATTGTATGATCGATTTTGGATTGAAACAAGAAGTGGAAACAAAATCTTTGATTCTGGAATTGCTCGATTTTGTGGAAGATGTAGTCGACGAACTAGGAAGCAGAAAGCAAATTGAGTATGTTCATCGGATGATGGCAGCAGGAACAGGTGCTGATAAACAACTAGCAGTTTACAACCAAACGCACGATTTAACTAAAGTCGTTGATTTTATAACGACTGAATTTACAAAGGGACTTTAACATTTCGATACCTTATATTTGCAACCTGACACAACACAAATGAATCAAGAAATCAAAATCGCGATACTCGATATGTACAATGGCGAACCCAATCAGGGCATGCGTTGTATCATAGATATCATCAACAGGTTCAACCAGTTGGTTAGTTTTAAGGTATTTAATGTTCGAGGAAATAACGAATTTCCAACTTTAGCAGAATACGACATTTACATTTCTACGGGTGGACCGGGAAATCCGCTTGAAGGTGACGGTGTTTGGGACTCGAATTATTACCAATTTATTGATGATTTAATGAAT
>CALRVY020000063.1:0-15993 GCA_943371725.1 Pseudanabaena sp. UWO311
CTGCCGATCCGGATTTGAAAGCCGTAGTTGTTAAAGGAAAGTCGATTAGCCTTACGGCAGAACAACGGGCGCGCATTTCGAATATTGGAGCAATACAGAAGTGGTCGGGCGTGGTGGAAGAGCGCGCCTTATTTACGTACAACGGCAAAGAACAAGTTGCTGTTTTAAAAGGCGTAGATTCGAATTTTACTGCTGTAACAGGCATTAGCAAATCGGTGTATGCCGGCGATTGGTTTTTGCGAAACAGCGGACAAGTGGTTGTTGGTGCTGGATTATCGCAAAATTTATCGATTGGCTTATTGGATTACAACAATATTTTTGAGGTTTTGATGCCGCGTGCGGGTGGTGCCGAAGTAAATGCGGTTTCCGACGCCTTTCATCAAACGGTTTTGTATCCGGTTGGATTTTTTTCGGTTTCCGAAGAGTTAGATGCCAATTATGTGTTTTGCGATTTGCGGTTGGCGCAACAGCTGCTGGAATACAAATCGAATCAATACAGTGCGCTTGAATTTTCGGTTACAAACGCGGATTTGATCGACGAGACACAGCGTGAGCTTGGTGTTATTTTGGGAACAAACGTTACCGTAAAAAATCGCGCGCAGCTGAACGACGCATTGTATAAAATGCTAAATACCGAAAATTTGGCTGTGTATTTGATTTTTACATTAATTATCATCATCGTCATGTTCAATTTGATTGGTGCTTTAATTATGATGATTATTGAAAAACAATCGAATTTGAAAACATTGCTTAACGTAGGAATGAGTGTTCGACAATTAAGGCGTATTTTCTTGCTGCAAGGCAGTTTACTTTGTGTTGTTGGAGGTGTTTTCGGAATAGGAATTGGTGCCATTTTGGTGTTATTGCAACAGCACTTTAGTTTAGTAATGATTACTCCTACACTTGCTTATCCCATCGTTTTTGAAATAAAAAATGTCGCTATCGTTTTTGCAACCATAGCGACATTAGGATTTTTAGCTTCTCTGTTGGCGTCGAATCGTATTTCAGAACGCTTTCTCAGCGAGAAATAAAACGTATCCGTTTCCGATTTTAGTGAATTAGCTTTCGGTTTATTGTTGCTCCGTTGGCGAGTGTAATTTGTAGAATCAGTAGTCGGTTTTGCACCGATACATCGTCCACATAAAACAAGTTGGTATTATTGGCATTATAAGTACCTATTTTCTTTCCGCTTACATCGAAAATGTTTACAGATTGTATCGAATCGTTCTCACTACTCACACCAATTATCGAACCCGATTTAATTACCTGCAGTGCCGTTTTTGTTTGAGATTGTTCGGTTGAAAGCGGTGCCGCTGTATAACGCAATTCAAATCGTTCGTTAAAAGTTCCAACGGCTGTGGTAAAGTAATATCTGCCTTCTTGCAAGTTTATTACTACGTCTAATTCTTTATCTACCAAATAAATAGCTTGATTTCCGAAAATGCCATCAAAGCTCTCAATTCCAATAGATGCTGGAGTTTCTAGGGTTGAAGAATAACCGAGCGGAATAACATCGCTTTCATTGAAGTTACTGTCTCTTCCTTGAATAGACAGATTTTTATCTTCTAAAATTGAATAAAAAGTAAAGAAATTTCCACCGTCGAAAACTTCGCCATCAAAGCCGTAATCAAGTTCGTTAGTTGCGCCTGGAATGTAACCAATTAACGTCTCATTATAAGCGCCATCTGGATTCATGATGTTTAACCAGAAACGACTTGCGCCCGACTGTGTTTCAGAAAAAGCACTTGCTTGCATTTGCGGTGCTGCACGAAAGAACTGATTATTCGAATCGGCGCTTCGAGCACGCATACTGTTGTTTACTGTTAGATTTCGAGTACCGTTGCTCAAATTATCGCGAACAACAACAAAGAAACCTTGTCCGCTTGCTATTTTTCCGTTCGGACGAACGCCACCCGAAGCGGCCGGAATGCCTTTTATTGATCCTGTGAGGTTATAGAGGGCGTAATCGTTTGCCGAATAGTTGAACCCATAACTTCCTGGAGTTTGAGCACTAATTGCGGTATTGTGCGTCCACAAATAAATCGTTCCGGTTAAGATACCGCTGTTGTTTGTGTTTCCGAGAAACAAATCGGCGTCTAATGCAGAGGGATACGGATTCCCAATCAAATTTGAAGTTACCACTCCGTTTTTAGTTACTGGGATGGAAATAGGCCCGGTATGCGGTACACCTGAAAATGTTACTTCATACGTATTTGTTGGGTTGTATGGAATATTTTCAGGAGCACGTGCGATGTATCCTACGCCTCGATTCAGAATTTCGTTTCCTTGAACAAACACCCAACAATTAATTGGATCGGTGCTTACTGCGGGATCGTAGCGATATGTGAGCGTTGGTTCGCCATTAACCAAAACAGACGCTTGATTTTGAGCTACAGGACTACTCCAATACACATAATCGAGCGATTTTAAAGGTGACGTTCTGCGCTTCACATTTATGGAACCGGTGTGCGTTGCATTTTCATTTACTTGAATTAAACTACCGTTGGAGTCAATAGTTAAAGTTCCGGTAACTGCAATGTTGTTTTCGACAGTTACGGTTGTATTAGCGCTGATGGTTAGTGTAACCCCATTTTTAACTGTAAGCTCGCAAGCGGCAATCGATCCGTTGGTTCCGGTGGTATAGTTTCCATTGATTTGAACAGCGCTATTTATCGTTGGTGTACCATTTGACCACGATGTACCATTCCATGCGGTTGTATTGTTGCAGCGCGAAAACTCATCGGCACCCATATCTGGCGCTGTTGTACTTCTTTCTTGGAAATCGATATCTGTTTCATATCCTGTTAAAAACAGGCCTTCGTTATCGAAACCTGAAACTTCAGCGGCCAATCTCAAGTTGGTATCGCTTACAAAACTTGGCGCAACAGAAATGGAGTTTTGGTCTTTTCCAGAAGCTGTTCTAAAACTGCTTAAGTTTGTTCGGATGTTTGCATTTGTATAGAATGATCCCCAACTACCGATGTGTTGTGAAGAAACGTAGTCGTTGTAATCTAGGTGAGTGAAATCATTTTGGTTTGTTGCTTCATTAGTGTAGAATGCGAAACGGGTTGATCCGGCGGTTTGTTGATTGATTAGGATGTTATTTCTAATGTCCAGATTGTTGCCATCTTCTACAAACAAACACGCTGAGGCACCTGAGTTTTGATTGGTTCTCAGGAGAACTGTGTTAAAATAAACGCGTAAGTTATTCCCTTCGATAAAAATTCCATGGCCTGCCTGGGAAGAGGGGTTGCCTCCACCGAGCGACCAAACGTTAGCAACCATATTGTTATGGATGACTGCATTATTTCCCTCTAAGAAAATACCCGTAGCTAAATTAGTTGCCGAAGTACGTACACTGTAGATTTCGTTTCGATTTATATTCGCATTATTTCCCTCTATATGTACCGCATTTACCCCATCGTTAGTAGAATTTGACAGTATTGAAGAAATGCGATTTTGGTAAACTTTGGCATTACTCCCTTCGACTAAAATAATAACACTATCACCATTTCCAGTTGCATTTTCTAAATTTTGCAAGGTGTTACTGTAAATTTCGGCATTTGATCCCTCAACAAAAATGCCACCAAAAATAGATGATCCGTTTAAATCGCTTGGTCTGCGAATTCCATTTAACGTATTAGTTGAAACAATGGCATTGTTAACGTTTTCAAGATAAAAGCCGTAAAATGGTTTGTTGGCGTTGTTAGCACTGCCAATGGTATTGTTTCGGACTTCCCAGCCGCTATTTGAAGATGGCGAGTCTCCTCTAACCCAAACTCCTTGCTTCACATCGGTAAATACATTGTTGATAATAAAATTAGTAGGGTTGTTGCCAGAAGAATCAAATCCAGATTCTCCACCTGCGTAAATTCCAATAGAAAAGGCACCTGTGGCTGCACCTACCATATTGGTCCGGATGATGCAATTTTGAATTCGGTTGTTTGAAGAACCGTTGTACATTCGAATTGCCGCGCGATTTGTAAATCCGTTAGGGCCGTTAAAATTGTTATGGATAGTTAACTGCTGATTTGAACTCGAATTGTTCCCTTCTATGGTAACGAAATCAGCGCCGTTAAACTCAATGACACCCCGATTTTGTAAGTTACCAGTTACGGAAATGGTAAGACCGTTATTAGGCCTAATTGTTAAAGTGTTTGTAGCACTCGCCCCACTAAATGCATTGATAACGATTGGAGCAGTTGGAGTTTGATTCTGCGCAAGCGCTAAAACTACGGGGCCAGAAACACCTACATTGTTAATTCGCGTAATAGCCGCAGCAAGTGTCCTAAAGTTTGTATCTGTATTCGATGTTTGAATCACGTACGTACCTCCAGCAACTTGCGCTTGGGCTGTAAGTAAAAAAATAAAAAAAGAACAGATAGTTAAAATCCTCTTCATAATCAGTTTCATATTCATAGCGATACAAAGGTAAATCGAAGGATATGATCTAACTAAAAATCTCGTTTAACTACAAATTATCGTCGGTAATGGATGTTAATTAATAACTTTTTAAGAATTGTGGATTGTTCTTTTTTTGCAACTAGAGGTGTTTAATCGACGCTCATTTCAGGGATAAAACCTTCAATAATTAAGCTTGCTTCTGTTGCATTTATGATGTCCTCTACGCTAACGCCAGGAGCACGCTCTAAAAGTTTAAATCCGTTTGGCGTTATTTCCAAAACGGCTAATTCGGTTACAACTTTCTTAACGCAACCAACACCTGTTAAAGGCAAGGTGCAGCGTTTGAGAATTTTCGACTCGCCTGCTTTATTGACATGCATCATAGCTACGATGATGTTTTCTGCGGAAGCAACCAAATCCATTGCTCCGCCCATGCCTTTCACCATTTTTCCCGGTATTTTCCAATTGGCAATATCACCGTTTTCAGCAACTTCCATCGCTCCTAAAATGGTTAAGTCGACTTTTTGACTGCGAATCATTCCAAAGCTAAAAGCCGAATCGAAAAAGCTAGCTCCGGGTAAAGTAGTAATGGTTTGCTTTCCTGCATTGATGATATCGGCATCTTCTTCTCCTTCGAAGGGAAAAGGTCCCATCCCTAAAACCCCGTTTTCACTTTGAAATTCGACCGAAATATCGGTGCGTACGTAATTAGCTACCAAAGTCGGAATACCAATTCCCAGATTCACATAAAAGCCGTCTTTTACTTCTTTAGCGATTCGTTTTGCGATTTGTTCTTTGGTTAGCATGATTAAACGGATTTGGTTTTAACTGTTCGTTGCTCAATTCTTTTTTCGAATGTTTCTCCTTGGAAAATACGCTGTACCATAATTCCCGGGATGTGTATTTCGTTCGGATCGAGTGTTCCGGCTGGCACTAATTCTTCAACTTCGGCTATGGTAATTTTTGCCGCGCCTGCCATAGGTGCGTTAAAGTTGCGTGCAGTTCCTTTGAAAATTAAGTTACCCGCTTCATCGCCTTTCCACGCTTTCACTATCGAATAGTCGGCTTTGTAAGCGTGTTCTAATATGTGCATTTTGCCGTTAAATTCTTTTACTTCCTTACCTTCGGCTACTTCGGTTCCATAGCCGGCTGGTGTGTAAAAAGCGGGGATTCCTGCTTGGGCCGCGCGGCATTTTTCAGCCAAGGTTCCCTGCGGTGTTAATTCTACTTCCAATTCGCCCGAAAGCATCTGACGCTCGAACTCAGCATTTTCTCCTACATACGAACTTATCATTTTTTTGATTTGCCGCTTTTGAAGTAAAAGTCCCAGTCCAAAATCGTCGACACCGGCGTTGTTGGAAATGCAAGTTAAATTGGTAACGTTCATTCGCACTAGTTCAGCGATTGCATTTTCTGGAATTCCGCACAAACCAAAGCCACCGAGCATTATGGTCATTCCACTTTCAATTCCCGAAAGTGCTTCTGCAACTGTATTTACTTTCTTTACGATCATCTCAAACTAATTATTGGTGATTAGATTTCAAATTCATCCGTGTTTTGTTCTTCCTGAATTGGTATATCTTCGTTTTCATCGGTTGCTGTAGTATCGCGAACGGCTTGATAGCAATCGACCTTTATCTGCAAGTTAGCAGGTCGTTCGAATGGTTCGCGCGATACTTGCAGCGTTTCATCGCCGTAACATTTTTTCATAAAAATGCCCCAAATTGGTAGTGCTGCTGTAGCGCCTTGTCCGTAAGTAATTCCTTTGAAGTGCGCAGAACGATCTTCATTTCCTACCCAAACACCTGCTGCTAAATTTGGAACCATTCCCACAAACCAACCATCGGATTGATTTTGAGTTGTTCCTGTTTTTCCAGCGATGGGATTTCGGAACGCATACGGATAACCTGTAACACGATTGTAGCCGTGTCCGCCGCCTTCCGTGCGTAAACGTGCACCAGAACCCGATTCGGTAACGCCTTCCAACAACTTAATGACCGCGTAGGCAATGTCTTTGTTTAAAACGTCGTGTTGTTCGGTAACGGGTTTGTAAAGTAATACGCCGTTTTTATCTTCAATTCGATCAATTACTTGCGGTTTCACATATACACCTTGATTAGCAAACGTGCTGTATGCAGCTACCATATCTTGGACTGTAATTTCTACTGCACCCAGCGCAATCGAAGGCTGCGAGGGTATGTTACTGTTTACGCCTAATTTTTTGGTAAGCTCGATTACAGAGTCTGGTCCGACCTTATCGATTAACTTCGCTGAAACGGTATTTATCGAAAGTGCTAGTGCTTTTTTCAACGTTACCATGCCTCGATATTCGCCGTTGGAGTTACTTGGCGTCCAGGTTTCTGTGACATTATGACGACCTTTGGGGATGGTAAATGGCGAATCGATAATTGAATCGCAAGGCGACATGTTAAGCTGTTCGATAGCCGTTGCGTAAACAAATGGTTTGAAGGTTGATCCTACTTGTCTTGCGCCTTGCGCCACGTGATCGTATTGAAAATGTTTGTAATTAATACCACCTACCCATGCTTTAACATGACCGGTTTGCGGTTCCATAGCCATCATACCCGTTTGGAGGAAACTTTTGTAGTAGCGAATAGAGTCGTTCGGTGTCATTACGGTATCGCGTTCGCCATCCCAGGTAAAAACATTCATTTTTGTTTTTTTGCTGAAGGAAGCCAGAATTTCTGAATCTGATTTTCCGTTTTCTTTCATGATGCGCCATCTTTCGGAATTTTTCCGGGCTTTCATCATTAATTTTTCGGTCTCTGCATCGGTTAGTCGAATAAACGGTGCATTTTCGTTTTTAGATTGTTCCGCATCGAATTCTTCTTGCAAATTTTTAAGGTGCATTTGTACGGCTTCTTCTGCATAGGTTTGCATACGCGAATCAATCGTAGTGTAAATTTTCAATCCGTCTCTATAAATATCGTAATCGCTACCGTCTGGTTTTTTATTGTCTTTTACCCATTGTTTCATGAATTCGCGCAAATATTCTCTGAAGTAAGTTGCAATTCCCGACTTATGTGTTTGCAGTTCGAATTTGAGTTTAATAGGTAATTGCTGGAGTCGCTTTTTTTCATTTTCAGAAATAATTTTTGATTTTGCCATCTGCGCAAGCACAACATTCCTTCTGTTTTTTACTCCTTGTGGATTTCGAACCGGATTATATAAAGCAGAGTTTTTGAACATTCCTACTAAAATAGCTGCTTCATCGGTGGTGAGTTCTTTAGGTTCCTTACCAAAGTACGTCTTTGCTGCTGAACGTATTCCGATCGCGTAATTATTGAAATCGTAGACGTTGAAGTACATGGCAATAATTTCATCTTTGGTGTACTGGCGTTCTAATCGGACAGCAATGATCCACTCTTTTACTTTTTGAAAAATACGAAACAGAAAAAAGCGAGATCCTTCGCCGTGAAAAAGCTGTTTTGCTAATTGCTGTGTAAGAGTTGAGGCGCCGCCATCAGTTCCAGCCTTTAGTGCTGCCCCAAGCGTTCGGCGGCCGTCTATTCCGGAATGTTCATAAAAACGAGCATCTTCGGTAGCAATCAGTGCATTTACTAGATTTTTAGGCAAATCTTTGTACTTTATTGCTGTGCGGTTTTCGTTGTAGAATTTCCCGATTACAACACCATCAGAAGAAATGATTTCAGTTGCTAGATTTGAGTTTGGATTTTCGAGTTCTTCGAAAGAAGGCATAGAACCCAGCAATCCCCATGAAGCGAATAGAAAAGTTCCAAAGATGCCTCCTAAAAAGTAAAGGAAATAACGCCAAAACTTCTTTTTGTAAAATGCCAAGTCTCGATCGACGCTCAAAAATTCTTTAATTGCCATAATTTATGGTATTGATTCTACTCTAAATCCGATATCTGTTACGCCTTTTAAATACTCTTCGCCATCAATTTTTCCAGTCTTTCGAACGGCTTGACCCACGTTTACCTTGTACACGCCTTTTTTCGGAAAACGATGATTTAATTTATAAACCAATTTACTGTCTTTTACATCCGTAAAGCCCTCTCCCATTAGTGTTCCGTCGGGATTTGCCATTAAATACTGTAGCGTATCCACTTTGGTTAGTCCGTCGGGTTCTTCCATTTTAACTACGAGGTATAAATTGCTAAATTCATAATCGTTATTGTTACGAACGTTGATAAAAAGATTGTATGCTTTGTTTGCCTCGATATCTTTAAGTTCAAATCCTGCAATGGAGTCTTTGTGCCATTGCGAACCTACGTGCACGTACTCGTCGTAAACGCGCAGCTTGTCGCATGAAGTCAGTAACAAAACAGCCGTTAAAATTAGGCAACTAAGAGCTTTTCTCATTGTTAGGATCGTTTTTTGGATTCCCTTTTTTGCGATCGTTGAAGCGCTTTTTGTTTTTATTTGGCTTCTTGTTTGGCGTTCCTGGAATTGCTTCTTTCGTCTGTACAGGAGCAGCAGCAACTTGTTTTTCCTTTGGCTTGATTATCACACCAACTTTTTCGCCTTTTGGTTTCGTTTTCTTGTTGTTGCGACGGCGTTTAGGCTGATCGAAACGCGTAAGGCTTTCCTGCCCCATTGCATTTGTAAATACCTTCTCCTTGCTTTCAACAGGTTCAACCGCATAGTCTTCTAAAGACGAAACCAAACGTTTTTGCTTGTTTTCTTCGATAATTTCTTTGACTTGCTCAATCTTCAAGGTGTGCCAATTTGCGAAATTATCGGGATACGCAAACCACATTAAGCCTTTGAAAATATCTTGTTTTTGGCAAATAGCTACTCCTTTCTCGGTTTGCAATTTGGTGTCGAAATCTGGGAAACCTTTTAACGCATCTAGGTACGTGTCGAGTTCGTAGTTCAAACAACATTTGAGTTTTCCGCATTGTCCGGCTAGCTTTTGAGGATTGAGCGACAATTGTTGATATCGAGCTGCCGAGGTATTAACTGACCGAAAATCGGTAAGCCAAGTCGAGCAACACAATTCTCTTCCGCAAGAGCCAATGCCGCCCAAACGAGCCGCTTCTTGTCGGAAACCAACCTGTTTCATTTCGATTCGCGTACTAAATTCTTTCGCAAATTCTTTGATGAGTTGTCTAAAATCGATGCGATCTTCTGCGGTGTAATAGAAAGTAGCCTTCGAACCATCGCCTTGAAATTCGATGTCTGAAATTTTCATTTGCAATTTTAAAGCAATTGCCAATTCGCGCGCTTTTACTTTCATCGTTTCTTCCCGATCGCGCACACTTTTCCAAATGTCGATATCGCGCTGACTCGCTTTTCGGTAAACTTTCGGAACATCGGCGCGGTCTTTGACGCCTTTTTTCTTCATTTGAACACGCACCAATTCGCCGGTTAGAGTTACAATTCCGATGTCGTGTCCGGGAGAAGCTTCGGTCGCAATCACGTCGCCAATACTTAAGGTAAGATTGTCAACGTTTCTAAAAAACTCTTTTCGACCGTTTTTAAAACGAACTTCCACGCAATCGAATTTTTCTTGTCCGGCAGGCAAACTCATGTTCGAAAGCCAATCAAAAACCGTTAGTTTATTGCAACTATCAGTTCCGCATGTGCCTTTATTGTTGCAGCCCGCCGGTGCTGAGCCTCCGGTAGAGCAATTTCCACAAGCCATATTTTATAGAGATGTTGCTGCAAGAGCAACTTGAAATCGTTAATAATTCAATCGGTAAAGATACTATATATCGACAAAATTCGACAAGTGTAGCTGCTGTCAAATTATTCTTAAAGTAACCAACGTGAAAGTTTTGGATATTTATGTGTTTAAACGAATGATTTTGAAAATATTGTCTTTCTTTTTTTGAGAAGCTAGTCCCGATAGCTATCGGGATCGATGAATTCACCACTTAACGTGTCGTTGTAGCCAACCAAACCACAATTCGTCGGTGCCTGAGCCTGTCGAAGGCTGAATTTCTTTTTTATTTGGGCAGCATCTCCGGCTTTCGGCTTTATCTTTTTATTCCGCGAAGCTCCATAAAAAGGATATCGCCTCTATCCGGGCTGCGAAAAGCGTTACCTTTAAAATGAGTGCCGACTTTGATGAATTCACCATTCTATGTGTCGTCTTTTCCCAACCGAACCCACCATCGTCGGTGCCTGAGCGTGTCGAAGGCGGAAGATTTTTTTGAGAAGCTAGAAGCTAGACACGAGAAGCTAGACTTCGATGATTTCACCACTTTACGTATCATGTTCCCTCCTTAACCCACGTATCATCGGAGCCTGATCGTGTCGAAGGCTAGTGCATTTTTTGTTGGCATGACACGTTCTGTGTTTTCCTGAACAGTTCTATATTTCGAAATAATCTGTGAACTTCGGTGTTTTCTGTGCGCTATTAAAGCTGGCGCCTGAGCTTGTCGAAGGCGGAAGATTTTTTTGAGAAGCTAGAAGCTAGACACGAGAAGCTAGACTTCGATGATTTCACCACTTTACGTATCATGTTCCCTCCTTAACCCACGTATCGTCGGAGCCTGAGTTTGTCGAAGGCGTAAATTTGATGCGTTCACCACTTGACGTGTCTTTTTCGGGAAGCTAGTCCCGATAGCTATCGGGATAGACACGAGAAGCTAGACTTTACGACGTTCGCCACTTTACGTATCATGTTCCCGCCCGAACCCGCAATTCGTTGGTTACAATTCGATTAGGAGAGTTAATCGCAAATGAATTTTTTCACTTTTTCTATTTTTTCTATTTTTTCGCTTCCGATAGCTATTGGAATTCCCTTTTGCAACTTTCCCGCGCGAACGGGTGCAGCGGCATCCTTTTGGGCGATACGGTGTTTCCACTAAAGCTTCGCCCAAAAGATACAGCGGAACACGTGACGGCTTGCACCTCTTTTGCGAAGCGACGACTCGTTTGCCGGCGCGCCCAAAAAAGTAAAAACCGCAAATTCGGTACGATTTTTAATCCGCGAAATAGCGTCGGTAATTAGGTTTGGTGAATTTCGACGTCGTAGTTGAGCATGTTGCGGTTTAAAGACGCTAATGCCGACTTCGAAACAAAAATGTTCTTAAACAAACGCAAGTTCCAGCGGTTTCTTGCTTGCCAGTGCGCAAATCCTTCGTTGCGCCAATCGAAGTCGTCTTTCCAAAAGAAATCGGGACCAACGTAACAATACGTGTACGGCATTAAGTACGAACTGTCGTTATTGCCCGCAACCTTTAAACTCTGGTTTTCGTTTCGCTTTACCGAGGCCGGAAACAACAAGGTAATGTTTCGTTTTATTGCTTCGTCTTGAAAATTCGCTACCAGATCCGGATACTGATCCTCGATGCTTTTCAAACTAAAATTCTGGTAAGCAGACTCGCCAATTTTATCTACAGGTCGCAGTTGAATTACGTCGATTTTATACTTGCCGCATTGCTCGAAAAACGAACGCAACTCGCCAAAATTGTCGGAATTAAACGTGTAATTAATGCGAAGTTTTACCTGGGGAAATTGCTGTTTTACAGCGGTAATCTCGCTCAGTGTTTCGTGAAATTTTTCGAACTGCGCTAAACCCATGAATTTCTCGTAGGTTTCTTTGTGAACGCCGTGCATTGATAAGATAAATTCATCTAAACCCGCCGAAACCAAATCAAAAATTTGCTTTTTGTCTAACAAATTTCCGTTTGTAACCATGCTGATAAAAGGCACTTTTTTCTCTTTTGCGAGTTCAACGAGTCGTACATTATCTTTAAAGAGTGTCGGTTCGGCCGCACAGCCAATTTGCAATTTCAATGCATATTTAAAAATCACTTCAGAAATCCGCGCCAAATCGTCTTTCTTCATAATGCCTTTCATCTTCTTGCGAACAAATTCGGCATCGGTGAAATAGCACATGGTACAACGCAAATTACAAGCTAAAACCGGGTCGAGCTGTATCGACAAATGTCGTTTGCCCGAAACCGACAACAGCCACAGTCCGAGAAATTTCAGACGGTGACTCTTAATTCGGCTGTTTAAGCGCAGTAATTTGTATACATCCATTTTTAAACGACGTTTTCGAGCTTAAACAACTTGTCGGACAAGCGAATTCTAAAGCCGGTTTTTACACTAATTTCGGCTGGAGCCGTTGCCACCGTTGCAGGTTGGTCGTTTACGTAAAGTTCGGAAATCTGTACTTCCTGTTCGCCGGTAGTTGGTCCGGAAATCAAAAGAGTGTCGCCTACATTCACAGCGCCTTGTACCAATTTAAAACGCCCGATGGTAGCTTTTGGGAAATAATGCGTTGCTTTTCCGATTTTCACCCGACGCACTTTCGGAATGGCTACTTTTTTGCCTTCGTCGATAGGTGCCTTAGCTAAAACCTGTGTTTTTGCAGGCGCTTTGTACACCAATTTATCGGATTTTCCTTTTTTGAAAATCTTATTTCCGTTCATAATGCCGCTGCGGAGTTTTCGCTGTTCGGCTTCCGGCAATTGAATGATTTCCAGACACTCGTCGGAGCAGGTGTTTTGCATTTTCTCTTTGCAGTTGTCGCATTGAATAAAGAGCAAATGGCAGCCTTCGTTGGCACAATTGGTATGATTGTCGCAAGGTGCACCGCATTGGTGGCATTGCGCGATAATGTCGTCGGTAATGCGTTCGCCTAAACGATGATCGAAAACAAAGTTCTTTCCAATAAACTTGCTTTCTAAACCTTCGGCTTTCACTTGGCGGGTGTATTCGATGATTCCGCCTTCAAGCTGGTACACATTTTTGAAACCTTTGTACTTCATGTACGCACTCGCTTTTTCGCATCGAATGCCGCCGGTGCAGTACATCAGTAAATTTTTATCTTGCTTGTGTTCGGAAAGTTCTTGTTCGATTATTGGAAGCGATTCCCGAAACGTATCTACATCGGGTGTAATGGCGCCCACAAAATGACCAATTTCACTTTCGTAGTGATTGCGCATATCGACCACAATGGTGTTTGGGTCTTCCAATAATTTATTGAATTCGGCTGCTTTTAAATGCACGCCAATGTTCGCAGCATTGAATTCCGGATCGTTAATTCCGTCGGCAACAATTTTGTCGCGCACTTTTATCGTGAGTTTCAAAAACGAGTGATCGTCGTGTTCGACAGCTATATTCAAACGAATATTCTGCATAAACGGATACACTTCGATGCTGTCTTTAAACTCGTAAAAATTATCGGCCGGAACCGAAAGTTGGGCATTAATCCCTTCGTTGGCTACGTAAATACGACCGAGGACATCGAGCGGATTCCACGCTAGGAAAAGGGCATCGCGAAAGTCTTGAGGGTTTTCAATTTGGGCATACGCATAGAACGATATGGTTAGACGCTGCTTTCCGGCTTCGTCTATCATTTTGGATCGTTCTTCTGCGCTTAAGGTGTTGTACAGTTGCATGCTATAAACAATTTAAGAATAGAAGACCGCAAAGGTAGAAAAAGAAACGAAAGTTGCTTACCGACCTATCAATTTCAAAAACGCCATCTTAGAAAAACCAACTCGCCACAAAAATGGCGGTTAGTACGCATATCAAATCAACTAAGAGCATGGTGCCTAGGGTGTAACGCGTGTTTTTGATATTCACGGATCCAAAGTAAATCGCAATTACATAAAACGTGGTTTCGGCGCTGCATTGGAAAATGCACACCAAACGCCCAGTAAACGAGTCGGGTCCGGCATTTCGCATGGCATCGATCATAAATCCGCGTGAACCACCTGAGGAAAACGGACGCAAGATCGCAACCGGCAACGAATCGGTAATTTCTTTGGCCACGCCCATTTGCGCAAATACAAAAGCGATTCCGTTGCTAATGAGTTCAAACAATCCGCTATTTCTGAAAAGCGAAATAGCCACGAGCATACCCAAAACGTATGGGAAAATCTGAACGCCGGTTTGTAATCCGTTTCTTGCCCCAACTACAAACGAGTCGAAAACCGTAGTTTCTAAAGCCGCAAATTTCTTTTCGTTGGCAAACGAGAATATCAAGGTAAAGCCAATAATTGCAAGCAGCATGATACCCGATAAATTAGCGGTAAAGAAGTTTTTTTCCACCAAGTTCAATCCGTTGATGTAAAAAAGCAATCCGATGATTCCGCCAATTACAGCGAAAATGCCCGAAAGCAGCGTAACACTCCAAAAGTTAATTCGTTGGCGAATCCCAACAATGATGAAGGCTGCAATGGTTCCCACAAACGAGGTAATGATACACGGAAGCATCACATCGGCCGGATTCGCTGCGTTTTCGGCTGCGCGGTAACCAATAATCGAGGTCGGAATTAAGGTTAAACCAGCGGCGTGCAAACACATAAACATAATTTGGGCGTTGCTGGCCTTGTCTTTGTCCGGATTTAGTTCCTGCAAACTTTGCATGGCTTTCAAACCAAAAGGTGTGGCGGCCGAGTCTAATCCGAGAAAATTCGCTGCAAAATTTAAGGTCATGTACGAAATCGAATCGTGGTTTTTGGGAATATCGGGGAAGACTTTCACAAAAATCGGACTCAGCAATTTGGCGAGTTTTTCGGCCGCGCCCGAGTCGATAAGCAGTTGCATCAAGCCGCAAAAAAACGCCAGATAGGCAATGAGCGGCAGTATTAAATCAAGCAAAGTATTTTTACAGGTGGGCAGTAAACCGTCGGCTTTTTGTACGCCGCTATATATTTTTACGGTTTTGGTTTCTTGCACAAAAGTGGTGTCGGCATCTTTGGTGTTTCGGTTTAAAACAAAGGTCTTGTCGTCGGCTTTGCTCAGGCTATCGGCTATAAAAGCAGGAATTTCATTCGGAAATTTCTCAGCAATCAGAATTTTGTCATCTTTTTTTCCATTAATCAGAAAATCAACCGTATAGAAGTTTCCTGTAACGAGCGCAATACCGATAAAAACGATCGAGCCGATAAATATGCTGAGCCAAAACCTGCTTAAAACCATATAAAATCAATTTTTGTAAAAGTAGCAGATTTTTTTAGTCGTATTATTTATTATTTGGAAGTTGCGCGCATGCGTTCGGTGGAAATTCATAGCGCGCCGCGCCATTCGCTCCAATAAACCTCGTTTGCTTCTTGCGGGCTAGTGTTTTGGCGTAGCTTCCGCTGGTCGCTCGCCAAAATCACAGCCCGCAACGCGCAAACTTTGGTTTATAACCGCTGCTGTCGCTAACTCGAAAAAGTGTGCACGGCGTTCATTACCTCAAAAACATTTCAAATTCCTTTCGCGGAATTAATCGGGCACCCAAACTTTCTAGATGTGGGTTCATGATTTGGCAATCGATTAGTTCAAATTGCGAAAAATCGCGAATCAATTGTATGAGTGCCGCTTTCGACGCGTTGCTCACCTTCGAAAACATACTTTCGCCACAAAATACGCGCTTTTGTACGATGCCGTACAAGCCGCCAACCAAATGGTTGTCTTGCCAAACTTCAACCGAAAGTGCCACACCCAATTCGTGTAAATGCAAGTACGCACGTTTCATTTCGGGTGTAATCCAGGTATCAACTTGACCTTCGCGCGGTATTGCCGCACAGTTTTCTATCACCGCTTCGAACGCTCGGTTGTAGGTAATCGTAAACATTTGCCGGTTAAAAACGTTGCGCATGCTTTTACTCACTTTTATTTCGTCTCTAAAAATCACGGCGCGTTGGGCAGGCG
>CALRVY020000064.1:0-15927 GCA_943371725.1 Pseudanabaena sp. UWO311
TGTTTTTTACTTTTTAAAAGAGGTTGTGCAACAGCTACGCCTGTTATGTGCAGGTATTAAGCTTCCAGTTTCTTTATACATTGTTCTCTAATATCCCAAATTTTGTCAAAGCCCATATCAATTTCATTTTCTTTTATCCAATTTTGTAAATACTCTTTGTGATAGTCAACTTTAAATGTATTCACTTGTTCTGGCTTTATTTCTATTTCTTCAATAATTTCGCCAATAAGTTTTTCAATGTCTGAGTTATTGCTAGTAATATCTATTCTTTGGTTGTTCAATTTTAAATAACAATGAGCTTCTGGAATGTATTCTAACCCATTTTCTAAAATTGTGTTTCCAATTTTCGGTGTATTCAGATGATTCATTCGATACATTCCTAGAATTAGTTTTACATTCTCAAATTCATTTAGATCAGCTACTTTTTTTAAAAATGAATGCTTTGAACTGCAAGTGCCTTTATTTTCTTTGATTACAAGGGAAAAGTCTTCTCGATTTAGATTTCTACCATATGGTAGGTTTCTTGTATATTCAATTAAATCGCTCCAATTTTTAATTTCCTTTTCTTTGATTAGGGCAGTTAAATTATCTGTGGAATTAAAAGTAAGTTGTTTTATGGAAAATACTACTTTAAAATTATCAGGATCTGAAACCATTATTCCATTTGCATTCCAATAAGGGTTTTTGGATACTTCGAGAGTTATACATTTATTTTCTATTGTTTGCTTAATTCTCGTTAGCTCGATTTCAGAGTTCACGTAAAAAACAAGTATGTCGTCTTCGTCAAACTTGCTTTTGGGGTGTTCTGATGAACTTGTAAATTCTAAATGCCAGTTTGAATTCTTTTGACCTAAAAAAATGCCATTATAATTGTTATGATTTTCAAAATGTCCCAGTTTTTCAAGTCCAACTATTTCAGTGTAAAACTGTTCGATTTTTATTAAGTCATCTGTATGTCTTGCGTACCTGAATGTCATACTCTAAGGTTTCATTTATACTTGCACATAACGGTTTGCAGCTACCCGAAGGGCGGGAGTTTTACCACAGAACTTGATTTGAAAAACGAATGTTCCTTTAACCACAAAGTTGTCTTTGGAAAACGATACCCCGCCTTTTGGGTAGGTGCTGTTAGCGGCTGGGCTACTACTTCGCATTTTCGACCCAAGTTGGAAAGTTATTGTATCCATTATCATTAGTCCAGTCATAAACTTTGACCCAGTTCGATAGTTTAAATCCTTTGCCCCAATGTTGTCTGTCCATATTCGTCAGCTTTTTACTTGGTAAATCATTGTAAACTTTCCAATTTATGCCATCGTGTTCATAATAAGTCATCGTATTCCCGTCAGCACTAATTGTAAAACCTAAGTAGTCAAAAATGTTCCGTCCTTGAGAAAATACATTCTGATTTTTGTCCTTAACACTATTTATGTGAACCCCAAATAATGTATTGCCTCTGTCATAACTTTTTAAAATTTCATATCTAACCCATCTACGTTGCCAAGTGTCTGTGCCAATTAGTGCACACGTAACAGATGTGTACTCCAGATTTGTATTTATAAGACGTTTTACAGAAAGGTCTCCATGTCTTTTGGCATCCTCCCAAATAGAAGCATCAAAAAAACCTGCGTCCTGTCCACTCTGCTTTGTAACTCCGTGATTTCTTACAACATTTGCACGAAATGTCTTTACATCTTCGTAATGGAAACTAAAAAAAACTCTTTTTGCCATTGCTTAATTGATTATAAACATTACTACTAGAGTAACAAATAAAAGTGTACCATAAAATATTAATAGTGTTTTGGAAAAGGTACATGGAATCCATGTGTTTTTTCCTTTATTGTATGGTGCTGCATTTAGGTCAAAGTCAATATCTTCTTCCTTCTTATCTTTTACTACATTGTATAATTCACGATATTGCCGCTCTAAGCTTAAATAGTAGCCATCCAAGAACCAAAATAATGGTGTCGAAATGTAAGTAATAATGACATACTTGATATTCACATCTTTTGCGGCAAATGCAAAAAGAGCAGCAACTAATGAAACGGTCCAGCCTTTCAAAAGAAATGAGTTCACGTTCATTCTAGTAATAACCAGTTGAAGAAAATCGAGATGTTTTAATTTTTTTTCCATTGTTTGAGGTTTAGGGCTATCCATATATAATATCTAAATCTTTAATTGGCTTAATTTTATATAATATGTCTAATGCTGAGGCCGCATTAGTAGAATTGTTTTTTTCTTCCCACGTTGCTAAAATGCTTCTGTCAATATCTGCTAAGTGTGATAGATTTATGTCATATTTTATTTTTAAACTTTCATTAATTACACCACCCTTTGAAAAAAATCTTGTTTCTTCAACAACTCGCCTTCTTGGTACATTCTGTCGAATCATTTGTGTCATTGCAATTTCAGAGTATATCCAAGGTGATTCTGTTTTGTCTACGACTTCATTTGTAGAAATAGAGTTAGGAGTATTTAAAAAAAATAAACATTCTGTTTTGTCTATCATCATTGTTAATGCAGTTGATAGCATCATGTGTACGTGGCTTGTAGAATAATTTCGTTTAGTATAATTATAGTAGCCATCGTCTTGCAGGCAATACTTTTTATCAATGATTTTGAGTAGGTCATCCGAATATCCCCAAATGCAAGAATCTATAAAAGCTTTTATTTTGAATGTTTCAAATAGCCAACCAGCTAATGTTATTGCTTGTTTTTCGTCTCTATGAGAATGTGAAATAAAAATGTCTGATTTGATTAGTGGAAACCAATTGGATTGCATTAACGAACCATCTAAAGTACCATCCGTATAGGCAAAATCTTTCAATTTACTTCTAACTGTTGTGTTGTCAGATTGGTATAGTTCCAAGCCCTTTTTATAAAACTCTTCGTTCTTCCAATCAAGTTCTAAATTAAATCCTCTATACATATTTATTTCAATTTTTTGTCAATACATGTTTGTCGTGCAAGCCTTGCAGCTAACTTGACAATTGGCGAAGTTCCCGCAACTTTCTCAATTTTCAAAAACAAACGTAAATTATTTAATAACAACACGTTACGTCAATAAATCTATGCGCATTTTTAATCTATTAAATTGGACACTTGTTTCGCCTTTTATCTCTCACGAATATACACTTTTTCCACCAAACGTTAGTAACGTATGCCCTAGCCCGGATGGCAGCGGCAGCCCGTAAGAAAAATACGACAACGTGAAGCGGTAGGTGTGGGCGACCCAAGAAGCCCAACACCTGCCGACTGAACGAGGCGTATTTTTTGCGGACTATAGCGGACAGCCGGAAGGAGCTGCGAAAAGAAATAAGCTAACAGCTAACAGCTAAAAGCCAACAGCTAACAGCTAAAAGCTAACAGCTAACAGCTAAAAAATAGAAAGAAGAAAAATTGGCCTTCGACAAGGTCAGGCAGCAACGGCAGGTGGGTTTGGGAGGTAAGATGTTACGTAAAGTGCTGATCGACAAGAAGTCTATCCCGATAGCTATCGGGACTAGCTTCTATTTTCTAAAAAACGATACGTAAAGTGGTGAACGTCGCGATCCCGATAGCTATCGGGACTAGCTTCTCGTTTCTAGCTTCTATTTTCTAAAAAACGATACGTAAAGTGGTGAAATCATCAATCCCGATAGCTCTCCGGACTAGCTTCTAAAAAAACCAGCCTTCTTCTACAATTAGTAACTCCCACCCGCGCCTACCGATTTTGTTACCTGCTTAGAATTGTTTTCCTTTGACTTCAATACAATTTTAAAACTCGTGTCGTCACATCATATCGTTAAAGACAACCAAGAACCTGCACTCATAATTGCCAACGGTGCCGCATGTAGCGATGAACTTTTGGGACAACTTTTGGAATGGTCGCCCGTGGTTATTGCACTCGATGGCGCCATCGATAGGCTACTCGCCAAACGCATTAAAGTAGACGTGGTTTTGGGCGATTTCGATTCCGTAACGCAATCACTCATCGCTGATAATCAGACTGATTTAACTTTCGTTTCGGCACCCGACCAAAATAAAACCGATCTTGAAAAAGCTTTTGATTACCTGATTTCGAACGGACATCCGGCCGTAAATGTTGTTTGGGCAACCGGACGCCGCGCCGATCACTCGTTTTGTAACTTATCTCTGTTAGCACCGTACCGCGAATCGTTGAAAATTACTATTTACGACGACTATTCGCGCGTTATTTTACTGCCCAGAAACTTCGAAAAATGGTATCCGAAAAATACCGCACTTTCGCTTGTTCCTCTCGGAATTGTTAGCGGAATTCGAACTGCGAACTTGCTCTACTCGCTTGACAATGAAAATCTTACTTTAGGATACCGAAATGGAAATAGCAATGCAGTTATCACAGACGGAATCGTTAAAATAGAACATGAAGCGGGCGATCTGCTGCTTATGGAATGTTGGGACTGAACGCCTTTTCTCAAATAGAAAAACAGTTAGGTATGTGTTATTTTGTAAATCCGACGCAAAAACTTTCGACAATCGAAAAGCAATACCGCACAAAATTCAAAGATAAAAAAGGCGAATTTGCGGCAGACCAAACGCATCGTGGCAAAGTTAGTGGCTTTAGCTATCCGGAATTACCGATTGTGTTACCGGAAAATGCCGACTTTGGCGTTTGGGGACTGATACCCTCATTTGCCACGGGAATTGATGCGTTTCGCAAAGAAACAAATACCTTAAATGCACGTTTGGAAACCTTGACGGAAAAGGTTGTTTTTAAATCATCGGTTGCAAGTCGTTGTGTTTTGCCAATAGAATCTTTCTTTGAATATCAATGGCTTGACGCAAAAGGCAAACAAAAACGCTTGTACGAGATTTTCGCATCCGACGATTCGCTGCTATCGCTCGCTTGTATTTTCAATAGTTACGAAAATTGGGGAAAGCGGCTCCTAACCTTTTCTATCGTTACTACTGAAGCAAACGACTTTATGGCTGAAATTCACAACAGTAAAAAGCGTATGCCCGTTGTTTTAGCACCTGAGGAAGTGCACTTGTGGCTAACCAGCGAAAATGCAAATGACTTTAGAAATCGGGAGCATATACAACTCAAAGCGAAGCCTGAAACACTACAAAACGACGAGCAACTGCGTTTGTTTTGACACTTTACGATATGAATACGCTACGGATTAAAATTTGGAACAAAACGCTCTTTATAACTAATGTGAGTTCCCTATAAAAATCGAAGTTAGAAATCACCTAAATAATTAATTACAAAGTGTATTTTCTTTGGGATTCCGAAGTACCTCAAAAAATACAACGAAGTAAACGACTGTTTAAATAGTTAGCTTTAAACCTGAGTTCGATTAAAAATCTTTGTCAGATCGCTTGAAATCAACAAATTGTGAAATCAAATAGCAATGGAAAAGAACAACTTTCACGCTAAACAGATAAACGGCCGCCTACTTCGTTAGATTTTTTTGCGATACTACAGTATCCCAATAAAAATCTGCCTTGTATTCAACCATTTATCTGTTTTCTGACCGCAATTTTTAAATCGAACTCAGGTTTTAAAATAGTGCGCGGAAATAATTCTTACGCAATCTAAACAACGCACTTCAACAGATCTAACAAAGAATTTTAGGTCGAACTCACGTTAACCACTCTTTTAAAACAAAAAGGCTCCCAAAACTGGAAGCCTTTTAAACATTTTATTCATCGTTTATTTTAGAATACTCGCAATTTTAGCCCGAAGTTCTTCACCGCGTAAATCACGAGCAATAATTTTACCTTTTTCATCGAGAATGAACGTTGCTGGTATACTTTTTACACCATACAATACCGCAATCGGATCGTCCCAAAATAGGAGATTCGACACGTGGGGCCAAGTCAATTGGTCTTTTGCAATGGCATCTTTCCATTTGGTTTCGTCGCGGTCGAGCGAAACACCAATAATATTTAATCCTTTACCGTGAAACTCATTGTAAAGCTTCACTACATTGGGATTCTCGACACGACAAGGTCCGCACCAACTTGCCCAAAAATCAATTATTGTTACCTTTCCCAGCGATTCTTTTAGACTTATTGTTTTTCCGTCCGGACTTTTAGCCGAAAAATCGGGAGCGATATCGCCAACGGAAACCGACTTATAATCTTGGATTTTTTTCGCTACAGCTAAACCAGGTTTGGTTGCGCGTAGTTTTGGATCAAGATTATTAAACACGGTCTTTATTTCGTTGATGTCAATCTTAGGCGAGTTGAACATATTATCAACAAAAAGTACGGAAATAAACGACTTTGGATTCTTTTTCGGGAAATCGGCCGCCAAGTTCATGAGTTCTTTCTGGTAGTTTCCAAATTCTTTTCTCAAACTGTTAACGGTAGCAGTGTCGTTGCTTTTTTGTGCTTGCTGCATACGCTCGTTATTGGTTTCTTGAAACTTTTGAATCTTCTTTGAAATCGACATAGCTTTAGCATTGAAATTCTGAAAGTCGATATTATTCTGAGTTCCGCCAATAATGCTGCTTCCAACACTATCTTTCAATATATTAAGTTCGATTTTACCACCTTCCAAAATAAAAACCACGCGGTTTTCACTTCCTTTAATTTCAGCGAAATAAAGTTCTGGCTCGGCTATTTTTCCTTTCCAAAGAAACTTCCCATTCGTCACTTTTGCGCTGTCAACAACGACTAATCCTAGATTGGGGTCTTGTTTTCTAAAAACGATAGTCTGCCCATCTAAACCGGCAGCTTTTCCAATAACTTGGAACTCGCCATTTAAAACGGTAAATGCAAGTAAAAATAACCCGAGGATGGGCAGCGCTAGTTTTTTCATGTTATTTTAGTAAAGATTGAATTTTAGCTTTTAGCTCTTCACCTCTTAAATTCACTGCAAGAATTTTTCCTTGTGCATCAAGAATGTACGTTGTTGGAATCTGTGCAATATTGTATTTACGAGCAATTGGATCGTTTTGCGGCTTTAAATTAGCAACTTGCGTCCACGTTAATTTATCTTTTGCGATTGCTTCTTTCCACGCTTTTTCATCGTTATCTAAACTTACACCTATGATTTTCAAACCTTTTGGATTAAATTCATTGTAAAGTGCAACCATGGCAGGATTTTCCTCGCGACATGGCTGACACCAAGACGCCCAAAAATCAATAATTGTAATTTTACCAAGCGATTCTTTCAAAGAAACCGTTTTTCCTTCTGGTGTTTTAGCAGAGAAATCAGGTGCCTTTCCACCAACTTTAGTATTGTTAATTGCGTCAAAACGTTCCTTAATTTTCTTTCCTAAGCTCGTTTTCTTAACCTCATCATTTAAAGCGTTAAATTGCTTGTCTAGCTTTTCCATATCAGCATCAGGCTGACTCAAAAACTGGTTGATGAAATAGACCGATAGGTACGAATCTTTGTACTTATCAATGTGATCGGCGCTCATTTTCTTGATCTGCTCGCCAAACTTATCGTTTTCTTTCATCAAAGCGTTAATCGTTGCAGTATCGTTTTTAGTACGCGCATCGTTAAACTTAGCCATGTTAGCTTTTTGGAAAGCCATCATCTTTTGGTTGATCTCCTTATTTTTCTTGCTGTATTCGGTCAGGTAATCGTTGTTTTTAGTTCCGCCAACAGTTGAGTTTTGGATAGAATCCTTATCAACTTTCACTTTAATTTCACCCGATTCCAAGATAAGTGGAACGCCACCTTCAACACCTCTAATTTGAAGAAAGTGCAAAAAGGGCTCTTTCACCGGACCTTCAATTACAAATTTCCCATCTAATACTTGAACAGTATCAACCGAAACAATACCAGTAGAATCCTGCTTTTGAAGAATTACAGCTGTACTGTCTTTGACGCCTTTCGCATCACCAACAATTTTAAATTCATTATCGCCAACATTATTACAAGCGACGATTGACATTGCAGCTAAAAAGCCGAAAATCACTTTTTTATTCATAATCAATTTGTTAATTCTGTTTACTTTATTTTGAGGTGCAAAAGTACCTAATTCACATCACTTTTCTTAAATAAAATGCACGGTTTTCATTTTTGCAAGAATGCAACTCTTAAAGGCACCAACGACAACATCCTTACAGTGTCAATCTTTGAGTCGAACGGATTCCATTTTATGATTCTAAACAATGAAAATCAATAGATTAAAACTGCTCTCTACCTCAGTAAATACAAGTGTTTATCTACTGATTTACGAAGTTACAATCGGCAATTCTGTTTTGCGAATTCCCGACATTCCTAAGCTAATATTAACTGCTTTATGATTGCCTACTTTCTTTAAAACTGATGCCGCAATCACCGATCGATAGCCACCAGCACAATGCAAATAGAATGTGCTTTCTGGAAATTGGTTTGCCGTTTCATTTATATAGTCGAGTGGCAAATTAATCGCTTTTGGAAGATGTCCGGAGTGGTATTCCGACGGCTTTCGAGAATCCACAACTACTGTATCTGCTGTAACTTGGTTTGCGAAATCTTCTGGACTAATATTCGGGATGTTGTCGGTTTCAAAACCTTCACTGCTCCACGATTCAAAACCGCCATCTAAATAGCCTACAACACCATCGAACCCAACTCGTGAGAGTCGTGTAATCGTTTCTTCTTCTTTTCCATGAGGCGTTACCAAAAGTAGTTTTCGATTTACATCTTGCAAAATTGCGCCTGCCCAAGGTGCAAATGAACCGTTCAATCCAATAAAAATACTGCCCGGTATGTGCGCGTTTGTAAATTCGGTTTCGTGTCGAACATCCAAAATCAGAACATCCTTATGCTCCGCCATTTCTTTAAACGCTTTCGCGGAAAGTGGATGTAACGCCCTTTGTAGAACGTCACTTAAATTGGTGTATCCACGGGCATTTAACGCTACATTTTGCGGAAAATACGCCGGTGGTTGTGGCAAACCATCTAATAATTCGTTGATAAATGCGTCTCTGCTCAAATCTGGATTTAGCGCATAATTCACCTGCTTTTGGTGACCAAGCGTATCAAAAGTTTCTTTACTCATGTTTTTTCCGCAAGCCGAGCCTGCACCATGACTGGGGAAAATAATTAGATCGTCGGATAAAGGCAAAATCTTGGTGCGCAAAGAATCGTAGAGCATTCCTGCTAGCACTTCGGTTGTTAAATCTTTGGAAGGCGATTGTGCTAAATCAGGCCTACCCACATCTCCGATAAACAGAGTATCGCCAGTAATCAAATGTGTTGCTTTGCCCGTTTCGTCGTGAATCAGATAACAACTACTTTCGAGTGTGTGTCCGGGCGTGTGCAAAACTGAAATTTTACATTTTCCGACATAAAATTCCTGACCATCGTTTGCAATTTCTGCTTCAAATGCAGGTTTTGCATTCGGACCAAAAACAATCTTAGCTGCTGTTTTTGCCGATAAGTCTAAATGACCCGATACAAAATCGGCATGAAAATGCGTTTCAAAAACAAACTTAATTTCTGCGTTAAGCTGGTGCGCTTCAGTAATGTACTGCTGTGTTTCACGAAGTGGATCAAATATCGCAGCCTCTCCATCAGAAGCTAAAAAATAACTGGCTTGTGCCAAACAAGGCGTGTAAATTTGTCGAATAACCATACTAAAAATTTGTCCAAA
Source organism: Pseudanabaena sp. UWO311 (assembly GCA_943371725.1). GTDB lineage: Bacteria > Bacteroidota > Bacteroidia > Flavobacteriales > Flavobacteriaceae > Flavobacterium. Next base: position 9,564 of record CALRVY020000064.1, read on the forward strand.
ATTAAGAGATAATCGCGTAGTCAAATAGCAAAGAAACGTTAATCTGAGATTGCCATCTATAAACCTTCAATCGATAATTTTGGTTTAACTAAAGATTAATAGTCGTTCGTAGGCATTTCACACTGTATCGCGTACCTTTCGGATATGAAATTCGGATTCAAGTTTACCGCTTACCTACCGGAACGGCAAGATCCTTTTGACAGGCTGTTCGAGATTTTTGTTGAGTTAATTATCCATACTTCGGGTGATTTCGATGAGGCGATTGAATGGCTTAAACAACTCGATCAAGAATACAAACTGACCACTCCAGAATATACTATCGACGATTTTGTTAGAGATTTATTCGATCGCGGCTACATGCGCGAAGAAATTAATCCCAACGGAACAGGCGAGGCTGTACTTGCTTCGAAAATGGAACAGATTATTCGAAAGTCGGCACTCGATCAAATTTTTGGCAACTTATCAAAAACGAGCACGGGTAATCACAGCAGTAGAAACGACGGACAAGGTGAAGAACTTACAGGCGGTCATCGACCTTACCAGTTTGGTGACGCCGCTGAACTAATCGATATCACCGCAAGTTTGAGAAATGCACTACAAAACAGCAAAACTGGTGATTTTCAACTCTCCGAAGACGATTTATTGGTTCAAGAAACTGAATATAAATCGCAAATGAGTACAGTGCTTATGATTGATATCAGTCATAGCATGATTTTGTACGGCGAAGATCGCATCACACCAGCGAAGAAAGTTGCTATGGCGTTGGCCGAACTCATAACAACGCGCTATCCAAAAGACACACTCGACATCCTCGTTTTTGGAAACGATGCGTGGACAATTCAAATTAAGGATCTTCCTTATCTACAAGTTGGTCCGTATCACACTAATACGGTTGCTGGTTTGCAACTCGCCATGGATATTCTTCGGCGAAAGCGAAACAGAAACAAGCAAATCTTTATGATTACCGACGGAAAACCGAGCTGTGTTCGCGAAAAAGACGGTCGGTATTACATGAATAGCAACGGTTTAGACGAATATATCGTGGAAAAATGTTACACCGTTGCGCGTCAGGCAAAGAAATTACATATTCCGATTACCACATTTATGATCGCGGAAGATCCGTATTTGCAACGATTTGTAGACAATTTCACAGAAGCTAATCAAGGAAAGGCTTTTTACACCGGATTAAAAGACCTTGGTGAAATGATTTTTGAAGATTATAAAAACAATAGAAAAAAGAGATTAAAATAAAATGAAAGATGTAACTGATTTGAAAACATTCGGCGATTTAAAAGCGGCTGGATTTTCATTCCAAACTATAAAAGAAGAGCTTAAGAAAAATTTAAAAGCCAAAATTGCCGCAAAAGAAAATCCGTTTACAGGCATTTTTGGATACGATGAAACAGTCATTCCTCAAATTGAACGCGCTATTTTAAGTGGCCATAACATAAATTTACTGGGCCTTCGCGGTCAGGCAAAAACACGAATTGCACGCTCCATGATCGGATTACTCGACGAGTATATTCCAATAGTACAAGGTTCGGAAATCAACGACGATCCGTTTGCACCCGTGAGCCACTACGCCAAAAATCTGATGGCAGAACACGGCGATCAAACCCCAATCGAATGGCTGCACAGAAACGATCGATTCTCCGAAAAACTAGCAACTCCCGACGTAACTGTAGCCGATCTTATTGGTGATATCGACCCGATTAAAGCAGCAAATCTAAAATTATCCTATGCCGATTACCGCGTAATACACTACGGAATGATTCCGCGTGCAAATCGCTGTATTTTTGTAATAAACGAACTTCCAGATCTTCAAGCTCGAATACAAGTTGCATTATTTAACATTTTGCAAGAAGGCGATGTACAAATTCGTGGTTTTAAGTTGCGACTCGAACTCGACATGCAATTCATCTTTACAGCAAACCCCGAAGATTACACCAATCGAGGAAGTATCGTGACGCCATTAAAAGATCGAATCGGTTCGCAAATTTTGACACATTACCCGAATGATATCGAAACCGCAAGACTAATAACCGAATACGAAACTGCTAACGATCAACGACTCGAATCAATCTACATTCCGGAACTAGCGCGAAACCTACTTGAACAAATTAGTTTTTCAGCACGTGAAAGCGATTTTATCGATCAGAAAAGCGGCGTAAGTGCACGTTTATCAGTTACTGCATTTGAAAACCTGCTCAGTGCCGCCGAACTGCGTATGTTGAAATCGGGCGAAACCAAAACAACAATTCGTTTAAGCGATTTTACCGGCGTCATCCCTGCAATAACAGGGAAAGTCGAACTGGTTTATGAAGGAGAACAAGAAGGTGCAGAGATTGTTGCTTATATGACAATCGTAGAAGCTGTTAAGCATATTTTCGAAATGCTCTTTCCTAAAATTGAAAAACTCGAAAAGCCAGACCAACCTTCTGTTTACCAAGAGGTTTACACCTGGTTTTTTAACGAAGGTGAAATTTTACTAACACAAGATCAATCCGATCGAGCATATAAAGCTGAATTAGAACGCAATACCGCTGTTATGGCACTGGTTAATCAATACGGCAATGCACAACCTGAAACCGATAAATACTTCATTGCTGAGATTTTATTGTGGGGATTGGCCGCACACCGAAAAATATCGAAAAAACGTTTACATGAAAAGCTGAAATTTCAGGATTTATATGCAAACTATGTCAGTAAACTATGAGTGTTCAAACAAGTAGCACTCCCAAAAGTCGTCGAAAGAATAGCGCAATGCTAGAAACTTTTTTGTCGGCACGTTGGGAAAACATAATTATGGCTAATTACGCAGTTGATCCTGAGCTGCTTCTACCTTATTTACCCAAAGGAGTTGAACTCGATTTCCACGAAGGAAAAACGTACGTTAGTTTGGTAGGTTTTCTCTTTAAGGATACGAAGATTTTCAACATTCCGATACCCTTATTCGGCACTTTTGAAGAAGTAAATTTGCGCTTTTATGTAAAACGTACTGAAGGAGAAACTGTTAAACGTGGAGTTGTTTTTATCAATGAAACAGTGCCGCATAAAGTCGTAGCATGGATGGCCAACAAACTTTATAAAGAACACTATACAGTTGTTCCTACTAAAAGTCGCTTCAAAATAACGTCGTCGCTAAAACATATTGTGTACCAATGGCAAGTGGCAAAAAGCTGGAACACTATTAGCGTTGTTGCCAAAACAGAAAAACTTCCCATGAATCCCGGTAGCATTGAAGAATTTATTTTCGAGCATTACTACGGATATACCAAAATTTCAGATCATAAAACCGAAGAATATCGCATAAATCATCCTTCCTGGCTCATTAATGAAGTTCAAGAATACGATATTGAGTGCGACTTCCAGGCCATGTACGGAACTGATTTCAGTCATCTAAGTAACTTAAAACCCGACAGTATTATGATTGCCGAAGGTTCAGCCGTAAGCGTAAAATGGAAACGAAAAGAGTTGAAAATCAATTAAAAAAGCGTTTCCATCTGAATATTATGGGATAAAAAATCCTTTCCTAAATAAAATTTATGCGAATCACAAAGCAAGAAATCGAACAACTAGAACAACGATACCGAACTACATTTATTAACTCACTCGCGGGTTTTCGGCAGGCTGTTTTGGTTGGTACAAGTGCTCCAAACGGCATCGCAAACCTAGCAATCTTTAATTCATTAATCCATTTAGGCGCAAATCCGGCTTTATTGGGATTGATTAGTCGACCGGATTCAGTGCCGCGCGACACACTCGAAAACATCAGAATTTCAGAATATTATACACTAAATTTTGTTTGTGCTTCCGATTATCAAAAAGCACATCAAACTTCCGCGCGCTATCCAAACAACGTTTCCGAATTTGAAAAAATAGGATTTACAGCCGAATATTCGAATCCATTTCCAGCGCCTTTTGTAGCCGAAGCTGTTGTAAAAATAGCTGTAAAACGCGAAGAACTCATTCCGATAAAAAGCAATGGAACCCTATTAATTGTAGGAAGTGTACAAGAAGTAACACTTGATGAAAATCTAATTAGCACCGACGGTTACATCGATCTTTCTACTCCAGAAACGCTTATTTCACAAGGCCTCGACGCTTATTTTAAAGCAACAGCTCTCGGCCGTTTACCCTATGCAAAACCGTAGATTAGCGTTATAGTTGAATTCTTTTTTTAGGGTGTGCCGGCGCTAAACGTGTCTTTCAAACTAATGAAACCGGCTTCGCCAAACGAAAGCGAGCTAATAAAAGTAACCGCGCCGTCGCGCCATTCGCTTTATCTTTTTGGCAACTATTTAGTGGAAATTCCGTATCGCCAAAAAGGATATCGCTGCTGTCGCTCACACAGAAAAAAGTGCGCAAAAAACGAATCGATAAACCTAAATCCGATTCAAAAACGAAAATGAAAAGCCTTTCGCTAAATACAATAACAAACTTATTTCCACTGATCTTATCAACAACAATAAGCCAATTCTATTATTCGAATTCTGATAATTAGTTAATCTTTTGCTATAACTTCTAATGTAACACAGCAATTATAGCCAAAGCTGTTTTTAATTCAAAGCTGGCTTATCTTACCTTTGCATTTGAAACTAGATTTAAGAATTGAAGTCGGATAACGTTTGCGCTATTTTACTTGAGCAAGAAAATCAAACGAATTCTCCAAACGTACAACAGTTTAGTGCCTAAATTTGCGAATGGGATCGTTTACTAAAAGTTGTAATTGTGATTTTCAGAAATCTGAAAAAAGCTTTACATCGAACTTAAGTTGGTAATAAAACATTAAAAAGAATAGCCTTCGAATAACTGAGAAAATACAAAGAATGAAAATAGCAATTATTGGCGGCGGACTTGCGGGTTTAACTTGTGCTTGGTACTTGAAAAAAAACGGTGTAACTGATATAAGCGTTTTCGAAGCTTCGGAAAGAATCGGCGGAAAACTAAAAACCGATCGTGTTAACGGTTATCAACTCGATCACGGATTTCAAGTTCTTTTGCCTGCTTATCCAGAAACGAAAAGAGTGTTAGATTACAACAAACTCGATTTACAAAGCTTTGATAAAGGTTCTTTGATTTTAAAAAAAGGCAAGAAAATTCCGTTCTACGATCCGCAAAATGGCATTACAGCTCTGCTTGAAACTGTTGCCAAAGGACCGGGATCGTTGAAAGATAAAATGCTGTTACTTAAGTTTAAATGGAACGTAAGCCAATTGAGTACAGCAGACATATTTGCGCAAAAACGCAAAATTTCTTCACTCAAATATTTAAAAGAATTTGGATTCAGTTCAAGTATCATCAACGATTTTTGGATTCCATTTTACCAAGGAGTTTTCCTGGAAAACACTCTGGAAACCGATAGTAGAATGTTGCAATTTACCTTCAAAATGTTCGCAGAGGCTGGAGCTGCTGTTCCCAAAAACGGCATGCAAGCTATTCCGGAACAATTAGTAACATTTATTGGTTCGGAAAACATAAAATGCAATTGTTCCGTGACAGAGTACAATACTAAATCCGTGACATTTTCAGACGGCAGTAAAGCCGATTTTGATGCGGTTGTTGTGGCATACAATGAAAATAAAGCAACTGCGTACCAATGCGTTACAAATTGGTATTTCGAAACCGACCAACTGCCGTTTAAAACAAAACACGTTGTTTTGAATGCTAATCCAAATCGAATCGTAAATAATGTGGTTTTGATAAGTCATGTCGCACCCGAGTATGCAACTACAGGCAAAAATCTGATTTCAGTTTCCGCAAACGGAATAAACTGGAAAACGGCCGACGTTCTGTCCGACTTAAATCAACTATTTGGCAATCAAGTTCAAAATTGGCAGTTACTAAAAACCTTTGTTATTCGCGAGGCTTTACCGGTAGTTGACTTCGATAAAAAACAGGAATCGCAAGCCCAAAATGGTGTTTACTATTGCGGCGATTATTTGCAGCAATCATCCATAAACGGCGCGATGGAAAGCGGTCGAAAGGCTGCGGAAGCTCTTTTGAGATCTGGATTAAAAAAGTAATACCAACTTTTGTAAAATTTGATTTGCCATTTAGAATGGTGGCAAAAAATTCATCTTTTTTGAAAATTTAAACATCCTAGAATTTCCCGACCCCATCTTTCAACCACGCTAAGTATGTGTCGATATCAGGCGTATAAGCCACTGGTTCGTTTAGAAGCTGTTCCTTGTGATCAATCAAAACATAATACGGACGTGCATTCGATCCGTATTTTTGTCGTTGAAATTCGCTCCACTTCTGCCCTACCGTTCTAATTTTATCGCCCGTTTCCTTTGAAATGTATTGTTCCAATTCCGGAAGTTCAGTTCGTTCGTCTCCAAACAAAGAAACCAAAACAACA
>CALRVY020000065.1:0-15746 GCA_943371725.1 Pseudanabaena sp. UWO311
CAAGTGTATTTTCATGTTTCGTTACAACAGCATTTGTTTAGCTTTTTCAATTCCGTTTACCAGCGCATCGATTTCTTCAAAAGTATTGTAAAACATCATACTGGCACGCACCGTTCCCGGAATATCAAAGAAATTCATTATCGGTTGTGCGCAATGGTGGCCGGTTCTTACGGCTATGCCCATTTTATCGAGAAGCGCACCCAAATCGTACGGATGCACGCCTTCGATATTAAACGAAACCACCGATGTTTTTTGCGAAGTATCGGGACCGTAAATACGTGCGCCATCGATAGCCGAAATTTTAGATGTGGCGTATTCCAACAAAGCCTGTTCTTGTGCCGCAATTTTATCGAAACCAATGTTGTTCAAGTACTCTAGCGCCACGCCCAATCCGATGCCGCCTTCAATATTGGGCGTTCCGGCTTCAAACTTGTGTGGCAAATCGGCGTAGGTTGTTTTTTCAAACGTTACTTCCTTAATCATTTCGCCACCGCCTTGGTAGGGGCGCAGTTTATTTAACCATGATTCTTTTCCGTACAGAAATCCGCTGCCGGTTGGTGCACAAATTTTGTGTCCGCTTACCGTGTAAAAATCGCAATCAAGTGCCTGAACATCGGGTTGCAAATGCGGAGCAGCCTGCGCACCGTCGATTAAAACAGCGGCTCCAACGGCGTGTGCTGCAGCAATAATTTCGCGAATCGGGTTTAGGGTTCCTAATGCGTTCGAAATATGATTTACCGCTACCACTTTCGTTTTTTCGGTTAGAATTTCCGAAAGTTTTGAAAGATCGAGCGTGCCGTTTTCCAACATCGGAATTACGCGGAGTTTTGCGCCCGTGCGTTCGGCTAAAAACTGCCACGGAACGATATTGCTGTGGTGTTCGAGTGCACCTATTAAAATCTCGTCGTTTTCGTGTAAAAGTGGTTCAAAACCCGACGCTACTAAATTGATGCCGTGTGTAGTTCCCGACGTAAAAATGATTTCGTAGGCGTGTTGCGCATTGATGTGCTTTCGTATGATTTCGCGTGCTGCCTCGTAACGATCGGTTGAAATCTGACTTAGGTAATGCACGCCACGGTGAATATTGGCGTTTATCGTCTCGTAATATTCGGCAATAGCGTCGATAACCTGCTTTGGTTTTTGCGAGGTAGCGGCGTTGTCGAAGTAAACCAACTTTTTTCCTTTTATCGATTGGTGAAGTATCGGAAAATCGGCTCTTATTTCTTGTACGTTGAACATACGATTTATGCTGAATTATTTACGCAAAGTTACGACAATTCGACGGAGCACTTTTAACTAAACGGCCGTTCTGTAAGATGAAGTTTCGTTAAACTATTATTAATATCTTCATCGCAGCAAAACCGAACGACTCCAAAGAGCTTTTAGTTGTTCTAAATTTGAGATGTATGAAAAAGTGGTTAAAGCGAATTGGCCTTACAATACTTGTTTTACTGATTGTTCTTATTGGTTATGTAGCCGTATTTGAGTTTCCGAAATTGGAACTCATTTCTGGATTTTCGGCCAAGAGTTTAGCTAGCGGGCATTTCATCGACAATCGATCTGTAGAACAGGTTGCCGCTGAAGATAACGACATAGATTTGGTGCGTTTGGCCAATTTAACAATAAACGAATCTTCTAAGACAGCCGTAGCCGATGTGTTTGGCTTTAAAAGACGTACCGCATTGTACCGTCCGGGTTTAGGCGCGATGTTGATCGACGATACGTTCGACCGAAACGCGCCTTATCTCGTTCCCAAACGTGTACAGCCTGAGTTAACAACGCCTTATCCGTATGGAAACGGCGAAGCAGAATCGGTAAAATTTGAAAACATTGATTACGCACGTTTGCAAAAAGCGGTTGACTGGGCATTTGACAAACCCGGCGAGAAAAAGCAACGGAGCCGCGCGGTTTTAGTACTTTACAAAGACAAACTTATAGCCGAGAAGTATGCGCCTGGTTTTAATAAAGATTCTAAGATTTTGGGTTGGTCGATGACCAAAAGCATTACCGCTACGTATTACGGAATTTTGGAAAAGCAAGGCAAACTTAAAATTTCGGATCCGGCGCCTGTGGCTGCTTGGAAGCAAGACGAACGAAAAGCCATAACCTTAGCCGATTTGTTGCACATGAATTCGGGTTTGGAGTGGGAAGAAAACTACAGCAAAATTTGCGATGCCACGAAAATGTTGTTTCAAAGTCGCGATATGACAAGTGTTCAAGCTGAGAAACCGCTTACTGGGAAAGTTAACGGCTCGTTTAACTACTCGTCGGGGACTTCGAATTTATTGTCGGGAATTATTCGGCAACAATTTAACAGCCATCAGGCGTATTTAGATTATTGGTATTCGGCTTTGATTGATCGAATTGGGATGTATTCGATGCTCGTGGAAACTGATATGGCGGGCAATTACGTGGGCAGCAGTTACGGCTGGGCGACTGCACGTGATTGGGCAAAATTCGGTTTGTTGTATTTGCGAAAAGGAAACTGGAACGGCGATCAGCTTTTTGATGAAAGCTGGTACAATTTTGTTCGCACGCCAACCAACGGAAGCGACGGTAAGTACGGCGGACACTTTTGGTTGAATGCCGGCGGAAGATACCCAGATGTGCCGCGCGATTTGTTTAGCTGCAACGGCTATCAAGGACAAATGGTAACTATAATTCCGAGCAAAGATTTGGTTATTGTTCGAATGGGCTTAACCGAAGAAGGTGCGTTTGATTTTAATTATTTGTTTGGCGAAATTTCGAAAGCCATTAAATAGTTTTGGCTAGTTTTTAATTTTGGAAATGATTTCCCGGTAACGATTGCCCGCGGGAACGATTGGAGCAAGCTACCGTGTAGCGCGGAAAGCGTGATGGCGGCCCGTTCACTTGTTTAGATGAAGAACTATTTTTGGCCGCCACCCGCCCTAAAAAATGTAGAAAAAATTCGAATTAGTTAGCTTGTTGATTTTCAGAAAAAAATCTATTTTGCAACCTTTAACCAACTTTATTAAAACATGAAAAAATTAAAATGTACAGCGAAAGCAATGTTTCTACTTTTGGCTGTTGTTGTGAGTTCTTGCAGCAGTGATGACAACAATTCTGGAGGCGGTGGAACATCTGCTGGAGATTATTTTCCACTAGCCGTAAACAATACTTGGACTTACGAAAATGTGGAGAGTGGAGATGCTGTTGAATCGCGTTTTGTTGCCACAGAACAGCAAGGCGGAATTAGCTACTACAAACTCAATAGTAATGAATTTCTTGCACAAGCAAGTGTATGGATTGCGAAAGATGGCGGAAATTACAATCAAAGAGTTGATGACCTCGTAATTGAACAATTTGGTTTTACTACTACGACAGAAGGCTATGAAATAACGATTTTTAAAGACAACGCTCCGGTTGGACAGACTTGGACAGATTCAGCATCGTTTAATATAATTTTAGCAGCTCAAGGACAATCGCAGACTACCACGGCAACAGTTGCGGTTACCGGCGAAAACTTGTTTAAAGGATCTGCGACGGTAAACGGCGTAACGTATCCAGACGTTATCAAGGCACGCTATACTTTAGAAACTACTGTTTTAGGTGAGCCAGGATCTAACGCTGTAGTTACAGAAATGTGGTTTGCAAAAGACGTGGGTCCTATTAAATCGACTACTACGGGCGGTAACGGATTCGGACAAACACTTGAACTACAGACGTATTCGTTGAATTAAAAGTTCAAATCAGAATTAGTGCAAAAGAAAAGTCTCGCTTCATCGGCGAGACTTTTTAATTTCAGTCTTTATCTACTACAAATCAAATCCTAGATTCACACCTAGTTTTTGTGCGATGATTTTGGTAATTCGCTGTTTTAATTCCGGGATTTTAATCGATTCGAATACTTCATTCGAAAACGCGTACATCAATAAAGCTTTAGCTTCTTTCTTCGGAATTCCGCGCTGTTGCATGTAAAACATAGCGGTTTCGTCGAGCTGACCGATGGTGCAACCGTGCGAACACTTTACGTCGTCGGCAAAAATCTCCAACTGTGGTTTGGCATTAATTGTAGCTTTGTCGCTCAATAAAATGTTGTTGCTTTGTTGAAAGGCATCGGTTTTTTGCGCTTCTTTTTCAACAAAGATTTTCCCATTGAAAACAGCCGTAGCATTTTCAGCAACGATACATTTATAATTCTGATGACTCTCGCAATTTGGTTGCGCGTGATGCACTAAGGTGTAGTGATCCACGAGTTGCTTGTCGCCGATAATGGTAATTCCTTTTAAGGTACTGTCGATACGTTCACCTTGGTGGTAGAAATTGAGGTTGTTCCGCGTGATGTTTCCGCCGAACGAAAATGTGTGTACAGCCACGCGACTTTCCTGCTTTTGTGCGATGTAGGTATTGTCTACTAAATTCGCGCTAAGCAAATCGTTTTGAATTTTATAGTAATCAACGATGGCGCGTTTTTGCGCGAAAACTTCGGTCACCGCGTTTGTAAGTACGGTATTTTCGTTGAGTGATTGGTGACGCTCGATGATTTGAACGTGCGCATTTTCGCCAACAATGATCAAATTTCTCGGTTGTACCATCAAGGCATTTTCAGCTCCGGTTGAGAAATAAATAATTTCAATAGGTTTTTCTACAACCTTGCTTTTGGGAACGTTAATGTAGGCACCTTCAACGGCAAAAGCGGTGTTGAGTGCCGTAAGGCTGTCGTCTTTCTTGGCAATTTTATGAAAATACTCGTCGATTACCATTTTGTATTTCGGCTTGTTTAATGCCGAAGACATGGTACATACGTCGAGACCATCGTGTGTAGTTGCCGAAAGAAACGACGAGAACTTTCCGTCAACGAAAATTACTTTGTACGTATCGATTTCGTGTAGAAAGTATTTTTTTACGTCTTTGAATTCAATTCCCGAATCGTACTTTGGAAAAACGGTATAGTTTTTTTTCAGTACAGCGTTCAGCGAAGTGTATTTCCAGGCTTCTTCTTTTTTGGTTGGAAAGCCTTTTTCTTCGAAGATTTTAATGGCGCTGTTGCGGATGTCGTGAATAGACGCATCGACATCGATGTGTTCTTCGAAAGCGATAAACGACGATAACAGAGTTTCTTTTAGTTCCATCGATTGCTTTAATTAAGTTCGGCTTTAATCCAGTCGTAGCCTTTTTCTTCAAGTTCGTACGCAAGTTCTTTACCGCCCGACATAACGATTTTTCCGTCCATTAAAACGTGTACAAAATCGGGAACGATATAATCGAGCAAGCGTTGGTAGTGCGTAATGACAAGAATGGCGTTGTTTTCGTTGCGGAGTTTGTTTACGCCGTTTGCTACGATACGCAGTGCATCGATGTCTAGACCCGAATCGGTTTCGTCGAGAATAGCCAATTTTGGTTCGAGCATGGCCATTTGGAAGATTTCGTTTCGTTTTTTCTCGCCGCCGGAAAACCCTTCGTTTAGGGAACGCGACAAAAATTTGCGATCCATTTCGAGTAATTCCGATTTCTCGCGAATTTTCTTCAACATTTCGTTGGCAGGCATTTCCTCTAATCCGTTTGCCTTACGCGTTTCGTTGATGGCCGTTTTGATGAAATTGGTTACCGATACGCCGGGAATTTCAACCGGATATTGAAACGATAAGAAAACGCCTTTGTGAGCGCGTTCTTCTGGGGCCAGTTCGTTAATCTCTTCGCCGTCGAGCACAATACTTCCTTCGCTAACGGTGTAGGTTTCGTTACCAGCAATTACTGCCGAAAGTGTACTTTTTCCGGAACCGTTTGGTCCCATGATTGCGTGAACTTCGCCGGCTTTGATGGCCAGATTTATTCCTCTGAGGATATCTTTATCTTCTACGGCTGCGTGTAGATTGTCGATTTTTAGCATGTTTTGTTTATTTGAGTCTTTTTGAAATGACGATGAGAGATTCAGTTAAAATTCTTTTTTAGTTTTTAAAGTTCAATTTTTAATCATAGTGACCCTTTACTGAAATTATATATAGTACTCTAATGGTATTCTCATCGACAATTTCGTAAATAAGTCTGTGTTCTTTATTTATTCTCCGTGACCAAACGCCCGTTAGGTTAAATTTTAATGCTTCGGGTTTACCAATTCCTTCAAAAGGGTTTTCTTTGATCGCACGTAATAGTTCGGAAATTTTCTTTATAATAGGTTTGTTTCCTGTTTTTGTCCAATATTCCAAATCCTTTATTGCCTTACTAGAAAATCTTATTTCCATAGTTTATCAATATCCTCCAAAGTCATCTTGACTCCTTTTCCCTGTTTTAGTTCTTCCTGTGCTTCCAAAATTTCTTTTACAAATTCTGGATCATATGGTTTTTCATTTTCTTCAATAATTTCAAATCCAAGAGATTTTGCCAATGATTTCAATACCGGAAAATCTTTCTTTTTTACGTTTCTTAAAATCAGGTCCATAATGTCGTTTTTTTTATGTTTTCGATGGGCAGTTCTTTCCCAGTTCGTTCAATTATTCCAACAAAGGGATCTTCCTCTTCAGTTTCATTTACATTGTAAAATTAATCCCAAATATTCAAATTACTTCGGTATAGTTCTTCATGCAAGCTTAGCCTACGCTGCCTTCTAAACTAATTTCCAATAACTTTTGTGCCTCGACAGCAAATTCCATCGGAAGCTTGTTTAACACATCTTTACTAAAGCCGTTTACAATTAAAGCAATGGCTTTTTCAGTCGGTATACCGCGTTGGTTGCAATAAAAAACTTGGTCTTCACCGATTTTCGAAGTAGTGGCTTCGTGCTCGATTTGTGCCGATTGGTTTTTACTTTCGATGTACGGAAACGTATGTGCGCCGCAGGCATTTCCCATCAGCAACGAATCGCATTGCGAGAAATTGCGTGCATTTTCGGCACGCGGACCAATTTGTACCAATCCGCGATACGAGTTTTGCGATTTTCCAGCAGAAATACCTTTGCTAATGATTGTTGACCGCGTATTTTTCCCCAAGTGCACCATCTTCGTTCCGGTATCGGCTTGTTGAAAATTGTTGGTAACTGCTATCGAGTAAAATTCGCCAACCGAATTATCTCCTTTCAATACGCAACTCGGATACTTCCAAGTAACTGCCGAACCCGTTTCTACTTGTGTCCAGCTAATTTTCGCATTTTTCTCGCACAATCCGCGTTTCGTCACGAAATTGTACACACCGCCTTGTCCTTCTTTATTTCCTGGGAACCAGTTTTGTACGGTCGAGTATTTGATTTCGGCATCGTCGAGGGCAATTAGTTCTACCACTGCGGCGTGCAATTGGTTTTCGTCTCTACTCGGAGCGGTACAGCCTTCCAGATATGAAACGTACGAACCTTCGTCGGCAATAACCAAGGTGCGTTCAAATTGTCCGGTTCCGGCTTGGTTAATACGGAAGTAGGTCGAGAGTTCCATCGGACATTTAACGCCTTTCGGAATGTAGCAAAACGAGCCGTCTGAAAACACAGCCGAATTGAGCGCAGCGTAGAAATTGTCGCGTTGTGGCACCACTGTTCCCAAGTATTTTTGCACCAATTCAGGATATTCGCGAATGGCTTCCGATATACTCATAAAGATGATGCCTTTTTCTGCCAAGGTTTTCTTGAATGTGGTGGCTACCGAAACCGAGTCGACCACAATATCCATGGCAACACCAGCTAAAGCTTTTTGTTCGTCGAGCGAAATACCGAGCTTTTTAAAAGTTTCGAGCAATTCAGGGTCGACTTCATCCAAAGAATTGTATTTCGCCTGACTCTTCGGAGCCGAGTAATACGAAATAGCCTGAAAATCGGGTTTGGTATAATGTACGTTTGCCCATTCGGGTTCGGTCATTTCTTTCCAAGCGCGATAGGCTTCCAAGCGCCATTCGGTCATCCATTCCGGTTCTTCTTTTTTCTTTGATATAGCGCGAACAATATCTTCGTTAAGTCCAACGGGAAACGTCTCCGATTCGATATCGGTGTAAAAACCGTACTCGTACTCCTTGGTTTCGAGATCTATTTTTAGGTTGTCTTCGGTGTATTTGCTCATTTTATATATGATTATTGAAAAAATAGAAAAAAGTTAAAAAAGCTAAAAAGTGAAAATTCAAAGAATTTCAAAATTTATCTAGATAGAGTAGCCAGACGTGTATGCTTTGAGATACTAAAAACACATTTTGTATCCATTATTATTAACTGTTTTCGGTTTTTTGACTCAATTTGTTTTGCTTTACTAAGTTTTTCAAATATTTGATATAGTTGCCTAATTGTCCTGAAATTTCAAACAGTTCTGATTTATAGATTTTACATTCCTCATCAGACAGATAAGACATTTCATTAAAAAAATTGAACATATTTCTACATTCACCCGCTGAACCCTTAGCTATGTAAAGAAATCTTATCAGTTCTTTAATTGTCTCTCGTTCAAATCCTTCGGCAATATTATTAGAAATCGATAATGCTCCTCTTTGTAGCTGATCTTTAAGTCCAAAATTTTTAGAAATAGAATCATTTTTATTGGCAAGTAAATAAGCATTCACTGCAAATTTTAGCGCTTTTTGATATACTTGCATTTCCTCGAACGAATTGTACTTTGCCATTAATTCTGTTGATTTTTTCCGTTCTAATCAGCTTTTTATTTTTGACTGTTTATACAATTCTGTAACAACGAATCTCTTCTTTTAATTTTTTAGCTTTTTTCTATTTTTTAGCTTCTAGATCTTTCAATCTTTTAATCTTTTAATCTCGAAATCTTAAAGCGAAAAACTCTCCCCGCAACCACAGGTGCGTTGTGCATTGGGGTTGTTGAATACGAATCCTTTTCCGTTCAAGCCGCCCGAATATTCGAGGATGGTGCCTGCGAGGTATAAAAACGACTTCTTCTCTACAGCAATTTTTACTTCATTGTCTTCAAAAACCTTATCGTTTTCGCCTAATTCGCGATCAAATTTTAATTCGTACGACAAGCCCGAGCATCCACCGCTTTTCACGCCTACTCGTACGTAATGTTGCGAAGCGTCGTAACCGTCTTCGCGCATCATGTCAACAATTTTCTTGCTGGCAGTGTCTGAAACTTTTATCATAACAGTATATAATTATTCTAAATTACGGCAAAGATACAACATCGCTAATCAACTGCTACTGAATTTAATGTTTCTACAACATAATAGTATAGATACTTTTTATAGTTAGGGCGGCTGTTCCGGCTGTTCGCTGCAAGCTTTTTCAACAAATCCAACAAAACAAAACCGTTTGCCAAGCTTCTAAGGTCGCTCGCCAAACAGCTGTTTTGTATCGTTTTGTTTTCAAAAGGCTTTTCGCTGCCATCCGGGCCGCGCGTGTCGTTGCTGAAATACGTATTCGATTTTAGAAATCAGAAAGTGAATCGCACAGATTTTTAGAATCTATGCATGTAAACTCCGAAACGCGAGTTACTTTCATGCTATTTCGAGTCTGAAGTCCCTTTTTTTCGGGTCGCCAATACAAACAAGACAGCAGCAGAAGCACCAAGTGGGGCGTAAAGTTGCATGTCGAACACCCGGTCGATTATCAAGGCAAGGCCTCCAAACACAACTACTGCAATTAGTACCATTTTTAATTTAGGATTCGAACTCATTTTTAGCGTCTTTAATGTAAAAAGGTAAATTCATGCTACTCAATCGGCGTGCCGTGTAGCGTAATTGCTGGCGTAACTAAACTACTTTTATGAGGCGTTTTCTTGAACATGATATTAAAATCCCGGCGAATCATCGCGTTAATATTAATGAAGTAAGTAGTTAACGCATGGGTGCTCATATCCCGCAATTTTGCGAAATAATTCATTTTCTTAGAAATCTGGTACTTCAGCCTAGTCTGTTTATTGGGTTCAAGATTTAATACTTCGCCCTTTTCATCCTCGTACGAAACCAACTCAAGAACTACAAACAAGTTTGATTTTGGTTTCGGAAAACCGATTGCTTCCAAATCAACAATCACTTCATTTTTGACTCCTTTTTCGAGTTGTAATACCGGACTTTCGAAAAACACAGCACCCATTTTTATCTCATTATGAGTCAAGATACTTCCGACAAGTTCGCAATGGTAAAATATGATTTTATAGTTCGTTGTAACCTGAACTTTCTCTACAAAAAAGCGAAATTTCGTTACGTTGATAGTAGCTAATTCTTCTCGAAAAAACACAATTCCAGCGGTCGGCTCCCTTTCGAATGAATTACTTCGCTTTCGAACAAAGCGTGAGTTTTCGCCAAGAAACGATTCTTTTTTAACAGCAGCGTTTAAAACCACTTCGTCCAGTTCAAAAATCTCTTTTTGCAAAAACACCACTTCCGGTAACGAGTCTTTCAAAAAACCCTTCGACCGAAATCCTTCTTTTCGGAAATGTATCGAGTCGAAAACAACACTAGCATCTAAAATAGTAACCGTATCTCTACTAGTAAACCTTGTTTGCAAAAGTTGTTTCTTTAAAAACAAATCAAACGACACTTCGGGTATCAATTCCATTACATCGTCATCAATAGGTATAAACTTCTGGCAAACTGCACGATGGCTGCTCATAAAAAAAACGAACAGCAAGAAAAAGAATTCAAAGCAGTGTCGTTTTGAAGCTCTTTTACTTGCTGTGTCGAAATGGTGTTTAGTCATCAAAGTTTGCGGAACTCACGTTATTTAATGTGAGTTCGATGTAAAAATTAAAGTTAGAAATCATTTAAATAGTTGATTACAAGGCGTATTTTCTTTGGGATACCGAGGTATCTCAAAAAAATACAACGCAGTAAGCGACTGTTTAAATGGTTAGCTTTAAAAATAGCTTAAAAAAATTTCCCCAAACTATTTAAATGTCGCAATTCAAGCGTTCTAACAAAGATTTTTATGTCGAACTCACGTTATTTAGCCAGTTCCACGTAATACTTATAAAACAACGGAATGGTTTCAATGCCTTTCAGGTAATTGAAAACGCCGTAATGTTCGTTTGGCGAGTGAATGGCGTCGCTATCTAAGCCAAATCCCATTAAAATGCTTTTGCTTTTCAGTTCCTTTTCGAAAAGCGCCACAATCGGAATACTGCCACCCGAACGAACCGGAATAGCTTTTACGCCAAACGATTCGGTGTACGCTTTGTTTGCCGCTTGGTAGCCAATACTGTCGATAGGTGTTACGTACGCCGCGCCGCCGTGATGCGGTTTAACCTCCACACGAACTCCCGCTGGAGCAATAGCCTCGAAATGTTTGGTAAATAATTCGGTAATTTCTTCCCAATTTTGATCGGGCACTAAACGCATCGATATCTTAGCAAATGCTTTACTGGCAATTACTGTTTTTGCACCTTCTCCGGTATAGCCGCCCCAAATTCCGTTTACGTCGAGCGTCGGACGAATCGAATTGCGTTCGTTGGTTACATAACCCGTTTCTCCATAAACGTCTTCAATATCGAGCGCTTTCTTATAATGGTCTAAGTTAAAAGGTGCTTTTGCCATTTCGGCGCGTTCTTCAACGCTCAGTTCAATTACCTTGTCGTAAAATCCGGGAATGGTAATATGATTATTCTCGTCGTGTAACGAAGCAATCATTTTGGAGAGCACATTTATCGGATTGGCTACAGCACCTCCGTACAAGCCCGAATGTAAATCGCGATTTGGCCCAGTTACTTCTACTTCCACATAGCTTAAGCCGCGAAGTCCGGTGGTAATCGACGGTTGCTGGTTGCTAATCATTCCCGTATCGGAAATGAGTATCACGTCGTTTTTCAGTTTGCTTTGGTTGCGTTCTACAAACCAGCCGAGCGATTTTGAACCCACTTCTTCTTCGCCCTCAATCATAAATTTCACATTACACGGCAATTGATTGTTTTGAACCATGTATTCGAAAGCTTTTACGTGCATGTAAAACTGCCCTTTATCGTCGCAGGCACCACGAGCAAATATGGCGCCCTCAGGGTGAATTTCAGTTTTCTTGATGACCGGTTCAAACGGCGGCGAGGTCCACAACTCCATCGGATCGGGTGGCTGCACGTCGTAATGTCCGTAAACTAAAACGGTTGGTAAATTCGGATCGATGATTTTTTCACCGTAAACAATCGGATAGCCGGGTGTATCGCATAATTCAACAAAATCGCAACCCGCAGCTTCGAGCGCTTTTTTTGTGGCTTCGGCCATATCCATAACATCCTGACTGTAAGCAGGGTCGGCGCTTACCGACGGAATTTTAAGTATCTCGAGCAACTCATTGACAAAGCGGTCTTTGTGCTGCTCTACGTATTTTTTTATATCAGACATGTGGTAAATTTTGTATCGCTAATGTAGTAAAACCGTTACATAGAATAAAAACTTTGTGGACGTACTGCCGCTGATGAGGGAAATTATAAAACAAAAAGCAAGAAAACCGGCAGCATACCATTTGACAAAACAACCTCTTAAGTTTTCAGCCGCCGGTTTTCTAAAGAAATATTTCCGATCGCAGTTTCGCTTTTCTCCATCGTAAATGTTCCGCAAAAACGAAAAAGTAGTAGCGTATTTATCGTTCGCAACACGCGATTTTGGTTACTTACATGCAAACAACGATCAGAAAATTTCAGCTTTTTTAGCATCGCACTTTGAAAAATCGAACTTAGTTGTATATTTGCAGCCACAATTCGCGGGCATGGCGAAATTGGTAGACGTGCCAGACTTAGGATCTGGTGCCGCAAGGCGTGTAGGTTCGAGTCCTATTGCCCGCACTTCAGAAGCCTCATTGAAAAATGGGGCTTTTTTCTTGCAAAAACTTTCGGAAAAGTTCGATTTTTTTACAGTGTTCTTCGGCCTCTTGTTCAAATGTCATTTTAGCGTGATGTCCTTTTTGTAAACGAATTCGCGCAGTAACTTGAGGTATTTCAAGACTATTCACCCCGTGCGAATAGTAAACCTCATCCCATTCAAAAGTTTCTAAGCAAAGTTTTTTCTCGTTAATAAATGCTGCCGTGTGTTTTTTTATAGCTTGAACAACAGCGTCAACCGAGTAATCCGGATTTAACCAAAACAAAACGTGAATGTGATCAGGCATTGTATTTACCGCTAATCCCTTGCATTTCATTTGTGGAAAAAGCTTTGTTACAAACGGAATCAGTTGCGCTTCCACTTCTTTAGAAATCACTGGCAATTGATTTTTGGTTGACCAAAAGGCATGGATGTTTATGTGACATCCGGGTGGTGGTATTTTCATGGCGTATAAGTTTTAGTCAAATGTAATAGCTGCATTTTAAACGATTTTACGGGTTTTCCGTAAATTTTAATTTTTTTTGAAGTTTCTTGGTTATCGCTGTAAATCGGGAAGTTGGCCAACACAAACTTGTTTTTTTGCACCTATTTGCTACATTTGGATATGACTTCCACCAAACAAAACCTACTTACCTGGCCTGTGATTATTGCCGCTTTGGGCTATTTTGTCGACATCTACGATTTGCTGCTTTTTGCCATTGTGCGCATTCAGAGTTTAACCGATTTGGGCTTGAATCCCGACGTTGTTGGAACGCGCATCCTCAATTTTCAAATGTTTGGAATGCTCGTGGGAGGGATTTTATGGGGCGTTTTGGGCGACAAGCGCGGACGGCTTTCCACGCTCTTTGGTTCTATAATTTTATACTCGGCGGCTAATTTTGCTTGCGGATTGTTGCCTTATGTTCCGAAAGAGCACGTTGCAGATATGTATTCTTGGCTCCGTTTTTTTGCTGGTGTTGGTTTGGCGGGCGAACTTGGCGCGGGCATTACCTTAGTATCTGAATCCTTACCTACAAAATACCGCGCTTTAGGCACATCGATTGTTGCCGGATTCGGAATATTAGGTGCAGTCGTGGCCGAACTAACCGTGAATTTAGCGGGAAGTTGGAGCGTAGCATACCTTGTTGGCGGATTGCTCGGATTTGCTCTGCTGCTGTTGCGCATTAGTGTACACGAAAGCGGCATTTTTGAGTCGGCGAAAAAGCAAAAGCATTTAAAACACGGCGATTTTACAATGATGTTTACCAATAAATCGCGCTTTATACGATACGTTAGTTGTGTAGCAATTGGGCTACCCATTTGGTACTGCGTTGGAGTTTTGGTTTTTTTGGCAAATCAGTTTGGAGCAGCCAAAGGCATCGCAGGCGTGGAGCCCGGAAAAGCTATTTTTTGGTGCTATTTGCTTGCGGCGATGGGCGATTTAAGCAGCGGACCCATTTCGTATTATTTGAAATCGCGGCGGCAAGCGGTATTTTACTTTTTGCTGTTCACGTTTGTAGGGGTGTTATTGTTACTTTTTTCGGATTACGATAGCGCGGGCATGTACTACTTTTACTGCGGATGGATTGGCTTGGGAACCGGATTTTGGGCCATGTTTGTAACGCTGTCGGCCGAACAGTTTGGCACGAACTTACGAAGCACAGCTGCCACAACCATTCCCAATGTGGTACGCGGTTTAGTTCCGCTGTTGCTGCTGAGTTACGAATTTTTGAAAACGTATTTCGATCCGATTTTGGCCGTATTACTCGTGGGAATTTTGGTTTTTTCTTTTGCGCTTATTGCTTTGCACGGAACCAGCGAAACACACGATCGAACCTTAGATTTCTATGAAGAGTAGGAGCGGTGTTTGGTTGTGCTTGAAGGCAAATCTGCTATTTTTGAACGTTTCAACTAATTTTTCGTTTTCAAGTTTTTTATTTGGGCACATCCTGCCGCAAAAAGTAGTGGATATAAGTGCCGCGGCAGGTCGGGCCATACGCTACAAGGCGCGCTTCAAAAGTCGTTTCAGCCAAATTTTGCGTCGGCTTCCGGGGTCGCCCCCGCAAAACAGGCTTCAACCGTCTTTTTTCAGCCCGGCTTTTCGCTGCTGTCCCTTGCGCGAAATAGTGCACGACGCGAGTGCAAGAATTAAAATCCGCGTTAGTATAGCTTTTTTGCTTTTAGGACGTTTCTATACCCGATTGCACGGATCGTAAATCCGCGCAATCGGAAGGCTTTACCGTCATTTTCAGATTGAAGACGTTGGTACAAGCATAAAAAGCAGCCATATATTTATTAAAAATGGAGTAAATTTAAATCATGAATAATACTATAAAAGAAGAAGCATTAAAATCATTTTTTAGCTTATTTGACGCTCAAGTTTTAATTAAGACAATAGAAACAGAAAACAATCTTATAGGAACTCTTCATTGGATTAATGAAGAAGACACTCAAGATTTTAAATGGTATAATATTTTCAGTGATGAAACTCTAATCATTTTAAAAGAAATTTGTGATTTTATCAAGAACAATGTGCTTAATGATAACGATAAGATTAGTATAGCTGAAAATGATTTAAGGAAGAAGCTTAAAGCATCTAGCTGGACTAATAGTAAGATTGAAAAAGGAATTGATAGTATACTGTCTATTAGTGTTAAAATGGTCGATGATGGGGAGGAAACGGATTCATTCTTTCTTCACTTTTAACAAAATTAAAAGCCCGATAGCGCCGATCGCGCGGATTTGTAATCCGTGCGAAAGCTCGAAAACACGCAGCAGTAACAGTTACTACAAACCCCGATCGCGCGGATTTACTTCCTCTCTTCAGCTAAAGCCTCGGGTGCAACCCCGATAGCGCGGATTTACTTCGTCTTTTCGGCTAAAGCCTCGGGTGTAATCCGTGCCGAAAGTAATACAGTTTATAATCAAAGACGTTTGCCTAGCCCTGACCGATAGCGCGGATTTGCAATCCGTGCCCACATGGAAATTTAAAGGAACTACATCAAAACGATGTAGTTTTTTTAAATTTGAGTATTAATTTACAAGCCGATGTCAACTAAGTATAAAGCCAC
>CALRVY020000066.1:0-15637 GCA_943371725.1 Pseudanabaena sp. UWO311
TTGATTAGCCCTGATGGCAGCGGAAAACCCACAGCTGCAACAAGGCGTGCGCACGCTGTTTTGCTGGCGACCAACGGAAGCCGAGCGAAACGGCTGTGCAAACCCTTGGTGTAGCGCGGATTTGCAGCGAACAGCAGGATTAGCTTCAACTAATTCAAATCGATTTTAAATCTTTTATGACTTTAAAGGCAAGGTCAACTTCCTCGTCGGAAACTAAGATTGTGAACTCGAATGAGGTGGAAATTACTTCGTTGATAATGATTCCTTCCCAGGCAAGTCGCTGGAAAATAAAGTAATACACGCCTGGCGTCGACACGTTGTCTTTAGGTAATTTTACGGTAATCGACGCTAGATTCTCGAATTTGTGAAGCAGCTTTTCGCCCACAAAATGCTTGTCGACCAAATGGCTCACCGCTTCACTAATAACGATATTCGTTTCGGAAACGCCGCGTGAAGATGTGTAAAAGATGTCGGTATAATTTTTAATCTCGGCAATTAGCTCGGCTTGCTTGTTTAAAATCGTGTCGGAAACGGCAAAAGTGTAATCAACTAGCGAAGAGCGCACGGTAATTTCACCAATATTTTTGAGCACTTTCACGATTTTATGGTTCATCCGAAAGTCGAGATCTTCTGACAAGCGTTTAAGCGCCATTACGATAGCGCCTTGTTTTACATCTTTCCCCAACTCTTGTTGCAACTCGGGCAACATATTCCGCGACAAGGAAGTAAGATTGATGATTCCTTGCGCAAGTGCATTTAACAAAAAAGGCTTTGTTTTAATGTAATTTTCTACAACGGCAGCAATAGTTTTCATAGCAGAGTTGCTTTTTGCGAATTGAGTATGAACGCGCGTGACTCCTTTAAAGTGTTTGCTTTTCGCGACTAACGGCGCTATTTCGCACTCGATTTGCGTTTATCTGACAATTTGTTTCAAATATAACAACTAGAAATGATAAAATGCGTCGGGTAAGTGCTTGATGTCGAAAGTTTCGCCATTTTTAACAATCGCAATGATGTCGAAACGGAATTCGACCTCATCTTCTAAATCTTCTGCGAAAGCGTTTACAGCTTGCAACAGGTTACTAATTTTTTTTGATTTAACGGTTTCTTCAGGCAATCCGAAATCAACACTACTGCGCGTTCGTACCTCAACAGCGCACACCAAATTGCCTATCCGTGCGATGATGTCAATTTCTGATTTGTGGTAAACATAATTACGCGCGAGAATTTCATAACCTTGTTCTTCGAGAAAGGTTACGGCCATATCTTCGCCTTTTTTCCCTAAGTCGTTATGCTGCGCCACTATTCGAAACTTAAAATGGTTTTGTCTTTGGTTACGCTCAGTTTTACTTGTGCTCCAAGCAATAAAGCTCGATTGTCGGAGATATGACCTGCGGGAAAGTCGAATACGATGGGTATGTTTAATCCGGCTAGATGTTCTGCAACAATTTGATTGGCGTTTTTACCCCATGGAACTTCGTTGTCTTTCATTTTGGTCATTCCTCCGACCACGACTCCTTTTAATTTATCGAGACAGCCGCAGCGTTTGAGGTTCATCATCATCCGATCGATGTGGTACAAGTACTCGTCGAGGTCTTCCAAGAATAAAATTTTGTTATTGCAAAACACTTGACTTTCGCTGCCGAGCAAACTATAAAGGATGGAGAGATTTCCACCGACGAGCTCGCCTTGTGCTTCTCCGATTTGACTTTCGGCGTCGGTTCGGATTTCATAGCGAAGCGTTTGTCCAAACAAAACGGTTCGGAGTGATTCGATTGCGGCAGGCGTTGAAGCCGTTACATTTAGTGGCATTAGTGCGTGAGCCGTTGCAAAGCCTAAATTATTTAAATGACTATGCAGTACAGTTACATCGGAAAAACCTATCAGCCATTTGGGTTGATTATTGAAAGCGGTAAAGTTTATTTTATCGATGATTCGCACGGTTCCGTAACCCCCGCGTACGCACCAAACGGCTTTAATATTTGGATTGTCGAATTGCGCTTGAATATCGGCTGCTCGTTGCGCGTCGGTTCCGGCAAGTTGGTTGTAATCCAAACCGATTGAACTTCCAATTTTAACTTTTAATCCCCAGCTTTCGAGTAGCTTAATGGCGGGTTTCAAATTATCGGTTATGTTTTTCCTAGCGGTTGCAACGATGGCAACGGTATCTCCGGGTTTAAGCGCGGGAGGCACTATTTTCGAGGTTGCATTTTGAGCGTTCGTGGCAGACATAAAAAGTAAGAATAAAAAAGTAGGAAACTTCATCTATTTAGACATTCAAAGAATCTTGACGAATAATTTTTCCGTTACCCGTTTCTTTGAATTTGGGTTTAAAAATAATTTCTTTAGGTCGTTCGTACTTATCGAGTTTTTTAAAGGTTTCTTCTGACACTACATACGGTTCGCCTTCTATGACCAAAACGAGTCGTTGGCCTAAATCGGGGTCCGGTAAACCTGCTACAAAGAAACGTCGGTTTAGTTTTGAAGCTAATTTTTCTTCGATAAGTTCGGGAGATAGCTTAATTCCACCGGAATTGATGACGTTGTCGATGCGCCCTAACCAAGTGAATGTTTGGGGAGAATGCACTTGCACTAAGTCGTTTGAAATAATTTTATCTTGGGAAATATCGGGCGCTGAAATGACTAAACAGCCCCGTTCGTCGGTTGAAACTTCGATGTTCGACATGGTTTGAAAAACGGCTGCGCCCACGGGTTTAGCGGCGATGTGCGACACGGTTTCGGTCATTCCAAATGTTTCATAACAGGCTGTTCCGGAAGCGATTAAATCTGACTCCAGTTGCGCACTAATTTTTGCGCCACCAACGATTAGTTTTTTGATCCATTTCAGATTTGCAATTGAATTTTGTGCTTGTAATGGCACCATTGCAGAAAATGCATAGTGTGTATCGCAATTTTTTAATGGTTTTGCACTAGGCGCAACAAAATCGATGTCTAAACCCAGTACAAAGCCGCGCACAAACATCATTTTACCAGCTACGTATTTTGCGGGTAAGCAGTGAAGTACTTTATCGCCTTCCATGAGATCGAAAAACGCTCCTGTTGCCAATGCCGAGTTTACCATTGCTTGTTTTTTCACGCGAATGCGTTTGGGCAAACCTGTACTACCCGAAGTATCCATTTCGATATAGTCTCGATCATCAAACCAATCGAGAAGAAAGTTTCCGACGGGTTTTTCATAATCTTCACCTTCTTTAATGAAGCTGTAGGCCACACGGCACAAATCATCTTTGTCGAGATGAAAACCGTTTAATTTGAATTTGTGATGAACGTCTTGGTAATTAATGACTGCTGTTTCCATGTGTTTTATCGTTTGCTAATGATCCGGTTAGTTTCTCTTTCCATCCAGACCATTTGTATTTCTTTGCGAAAAGAAGGGTTAAGATAGGGAAAATTATAATGAGTGGTAGAAAAATTTCAGCTCCTGCTGAAGGTTCAGCCATATCTTTCAGTACCGAATTAGTCTTAAATGCTGTCCAATCGGCTGTTACCAAAAGTGCAGCAATCAAATTATTTGCGGCATGAAAACCGATAGCAAGCTCGGCTCCATCATCCATTAAAGTTATAAGACCTAGAAACAACCCTGTCCCGATGTAATAGAACATAATGATTGGACCTATTTTCTCTACTTCCGGATTAAAGAAGTGCAAGGAACCAAAAATCACTGACGTGAAAATCCAAGGCAACCAACGATTCTTAAAAAGAACAGCAAATCCTTGCATGAGGTAACCTCTAAAAAGGAGCTCCTCTAAAGTAGTTTGAACGGGAATAAGCGGAATAGCTATTAACGCCAGAATTATAAACGGCAACAATTCAAATTGGACCACATAATCTTCTGGCTGAAGGATGTAGTACGATAATGTGGTTGACGCGGAGATTATTGTCCAAACAAAAAAGGCAAAGTAAACGCGGGAATAATCAACCTTTTCCCGGCCAGTTACAATACTTTTGAATGATTGTCGGTGTAAAACACGTACTGCAAAATACAATCCGAGCATGGCCGTGGCAAATGACAGCAACAGCAAAAAGAGCGTCAGATTGGAATCGAGGGCGCCAAGCATTTCCTCTTGCGACATATTTAACGAGTTTCCGTCTTTGACAGACGAAACTACTACGGCTATAACCAGCGGAATTTGACCAATAAAGGCGGCTAATATTACAAACAAAGAACCCGCTAAATATTTTAAAAAAGTGATTCTCGGTTGACTTGCATTTGAAAAAAAGCTACTCATTTCTTAACATTTGCCGCTAAATTACGATAAGCATTACGAATATAGAAAGCCTTTGCAAATTTGATTTAACAAACCTTTGGCAAAAGTGCCTTAAACCATTAGAGTACTTTTGCCGTCAAAAGGCATGAAAAAGAAGCTATGAGAAAAATTATTAAAGGAGGGTTTTCCGCACTCCTATTGATTCTATGTACCATCAGTGCATATTCGCAATCGTCGGGAAGCAAGGTGAAAGTGTCTGGTCGTGTGGTAGACGCTTCCACAAAAGCACCACTTGAATACACGACTATCACCTTAAAAAATTTAACCAATAACGCTGTGTCGGGCGGAATCACAGATTCAAAAGGAGCATTTAGTTTTGAAGTTCCGGTTGGTACTTACGACATTACGATCGAATTTATTTCTTACAAACTGGTTGAAATAAAGTCGAAAGTGCTTACCGAAAACACCAATTTGGGCAGTTTTTCGCTGATAGAAGACGCTACGGTTCTTGAAACGGTTGAAATTCGGACCGAAAAAACGAGTGTCGAAATCAAACTCGACAAAAAGGTCTACAATGTTGGAAAAGATTTGTTGGTGAAAGGCGGTACTGTTAGCGATGTTTTAGACAATATTCCGTCGGTCGCCGTTGATACTGATGGGACTATCACTTTACGTGGAAATGAAAACGTTCGTGTTTTAATAGACGGCAGACCTTCGAATGCGATAAATATTGCCGAGGCGCTACGTCAAATTCCGGCCGACGCAATCGATAAAGTTGAGGTGGTAACCAATCCTTCGGCACGCTACGATAGTGAAGGTGGTGGCGGTTTGCTTAACATCATTCTCAAAAAAGGGAAAAATCTTGGTATAAATGGTTCTGTAATTGCATCAGGCGGAGATCCTACAAACTACGGTTTAACAGCCAATATCAATTACAAGACCAAAGGTTTCAACCTATTTGGAACGACAGGCTATAATTATCGCAAAAATCCGGGGAATGGTGTAAACAACACAGAATACCTAAATCCCGACGGAACAACTCGTAATTTCATAGACGAGCAACGCTACAATGAGCGTATTAGCGACAGTTACAACACCAATTTCGGATTCGATTTGTTGCTTAGCGAAAACACCACTTGGACACACCAAATGAATTACCGCAACAGCAAAGGCAGCAACGATGAACGCGTAACGTTTAACAACTTTGATAGCAATCGAGAAAACGGTTTTGTTACCGAGCGTAATAACGAACAAGACAACAGCAGTTTTAGTATTGAATACGCTTCAAATTTTGTTCACAATTTTAAGCGAAAAGGGCATAAACTAACTGCCGACCTCTCCTTTTCAACCAATAAAGACGACGACGAATCTGTTATTGAAAACAATAATACCGCCGAATTTAAGGAGTTAACTTTTAACGATCAATCGCAGAAAAGAAACATTCTTCAGATTGATTATGTGAATCCGTTTGGGAAAAATCAACAATTTGAAGCGGGTTTTAAAAGCGATACAAATATTTTAGCGACTAATTTTGTTGTTGGAGCACTGGATCAAACCGGTAATTTTTCGCAATACCAACAGTTTTCAAACAATTTACAGTACGTAGAACGCGTAAATGCCCTCTACACCCAATACGGAAATAAATTTGGAAAACTATCAGCTTTGTTTGGTTTGCGATGGGAAGATTCTAATATTGAAGTGAATTTACTTACCACTTCAAACTTCAACAACAAGCGTTACAACAACTTCTTTCCCAGCGTTTTCTTAACCTATGAAATCAAACCGGAAACCAGCGTTTCGGCAAGCTATAGCCGCAGGATTAACCGCCCAAGAGGTCGATTCTTAAATCCGTTTAGCAACTACTCTTCTAACATCAATATCTTTCAAGGAAATCCAGACCTTGATCCAGCAATGACTGATGCTCTCGATTTTGGCTTCCTCAAAAGATGGCGAAAGCTAACGCTAAATACTTCAATGTATCTCAATCGAACCACAGATTCGTTTCAGTTTGTGCGTAAAGAAAGCGGCGATTTTGTGACCACTATCGTAGATGGTCAGGATACCGTAGACGCAAATGGGAATCCCGTAATCGTTGGTGGCGAAGATATTCAAGTGCCTGTGATTCTAACATCGCCCATTAACTTGGCAACAGAATACCGCTTCGGATTTGAATTCACATTAAACTACAATCCGTTTAAATGGTGGCGACTTAACTCCAATTTCAACCTATTTCGCAATGAAACGCAAGGCGATTTTACCTACACCAACACACAAGGTGAAGAAATTACCCAAAGTTTCGACAACATCGCTTTCGGTTGGTTTTCAAGAATTAACTCAAAAATAAACTTGCCTTACGGAATCGATTGGCAAACAAACGGCACCTACAACGCACCTCAACGAAATGCACAGGGAAGATCTCTTGGCGTCTTTAGCGCAAACCTAGCTTTTAGCAAAGACATTCTAAAAGACAAAGGGACATTAGCCTTAAACGTACAAGACATTTTTAACAGTCGTAAGCGTATTAACGAGACTAATTTAGCGCAGTTGAATTCGTACTCCGAACAGCAATGGCGCGTACGAACCATTACAATGTCGTTTACTTATCGCTTTAACAAGAGCAAAAATGAGAGAGATCGACCGACACGTAGAGACGACGATGGTGGCGATTTCCCAGGCTAACGAACTTTCGATATAACAACAGGCGGTAGGATGTTCTATCGCCTTTTTTGATTTTCAAAGTCTGGAGAACTCGAAACCCTGCGCAAGCTTATCTAAATCCAATCGCAATAATCCAACTGCTTTCTTTTACATTTGTTGCACATAACAAAAGTCGATGAAACTGACTATCGTCGCCGGAGCGCGTCCTAATTTCATGAAAATTGCACCGCTGATTCGCGAAATCCAACGGCTGCACTCAACCCAACACAATCTACAATTCCGATTAATACATACCGGACAACATTACGATACGGGACTCAGCGACGTATTTTTTGATCAGCTCCAAATTCCTGCTCCAAATACCAACTTTAACGTGGGCAGTGGTACACAAGCCGAACAAACAGCTGCTATTCTTATTGCATTTGAAAAAGAACTCCTTGAATATCCGTGTGATTTAGTGGTGGTGGTAGGAGATGTAACATCAACGATGGCTTGCGCCATTACAGCCAAGAAAATGGGTGTTAAAGTAGCGCATGTCGAAGCCGGCATCCGTTCTGGCGATTGGAGCATGCCCGAAGAAATCAACCGACGTGTAACCGATTGTTTATCTGATTTACACTTCACAACTTCAATCTCGGCATCCGAAAATTTAATCGGAGAGGGCGTCAATACTAAACAAATTCACTTCGTCGGAAATGTAATGATCGATTCGTTGTATCATGCAAAGCCTCACTTTAAAAAGCCTGAATGGTTCGACGAAACAAGAGCGCAAATAGGAAATTACATTTTACTCACTCTACACCGGCCTTCGAATGTAGATAACCTTGAAAAGTTGCTCGAAACTTTAGAAACCATTGAAGCATTGGCAGGTGAACGAACTGTTGTTTTTCCGATACATCCGCGAACTAAACACGTTTTAGGAGATCACATCCGCAATTTTTCCAAAATTCAATTCACAACACCTCAACCCTATTTCGAATTCATGTGGTTGGTGCAAAAAAGCAATTGTGTGATAACCGACAGTGGCGGATTATCTGAAGAAACCACTGTTTTGGGCATAAAGTGCTTTACCCTTCGAACAACAACCGAACGTCCGGAAACCATTAGCGTAGGAACAAATACGTTGGTAGGAACCGAATTAAAACAGCTCGAAGTTGCGTATGCTGATTTTCTTCAAAATGGAATCGGAAAGTGTGGCATTCCCGAACTATGGGACGGTCGTGCGGCCGAACGTATCATCGAAATAATTCTTCGATCAAATGGCTGAAATTGCAATCATTAGTAATTATTTCCCGCCCGAAACCGGAGCTGCAGCCAACAGAATCATGCAATTGGCGCAATTGCTTCAAAAAAGCGGAAAATCAGTCGTCGTTTTTTGTCCGCTTCCCAATTATCCTACAGGGAAACTATATTCCAATTATTCCTTTAAGCTAATCACGAACGAACAAATTCAGGGAATTGCCGTAACGCGCTTTTTTATTTGGCCTTCAGCGTCAAAGAATCCGATTGTTCGGCTGTTATCTACCGCTTCTTTACTATTTTTATTGACACTGAAATTGCTGTTTTCAAAACTTCCGAAGGAGGTTGTTGTACAATCGCCACCACTACTATTATCGTTCGTTTGTTGTAGTATTTTGCGGATGCGACGCCGAAAAATCATTCTCAATGTCTCCGATTTATGGCCGTTGGCTGCTGTCGAATTACAAGTTATAAAACCAAGCGGATTAGGTTATCGTGCTGCGTGTTTCTTTGAACGAAAAATCTACGGCTGGGCCGATGTAATTCTAGGACAATCGTTAGAAATACTAAATCACATAGAAAATTTTTCCGTTCGAGCCGATTTAGTTTTGTACCGGAATTTTCCAGAATTTCAAACGCAGCTAAAACCCGTTATTTCGAATTCAACCAAAATTCAAATTTTCTACGCCGGACTGCTAGGCGTGGCGCAGGGAATTTTCCGCTTGTTAACGCAAATTCAATTCGATACCGCTAAAGTCGAACTTCACATTTTTGGCGCTGGTGCAGAACAAGAGCAAATCCGACAACTTCTTGCCCAGAAACCAGATTGTGGCATTTTCTTCCACGGCAATTTGAGTCGTACCGAATTGCAAAAACGTATTGAAACCATGGATTTCGCCTTGGTTCCTTTGGTAAATCGGATTTACGGCTCCGTTCCATCTAAAATATTTGAATACAGCAAGATGGGATTCCCGCTGATTTACATGGGTGGTGGTGAAGGCAGCGATTTAGTTCGCGAATTTGAATTGGGATACGATGTTGAAACCGGCGATTACAATTCGCTCTCAAAGGTGATTGCCAACGTTTCTAATCTCACGCCCGAGGAACGCTACGAATTAAAATCTCGAATATTTCAAACAGCAAATAGCACTTTCAACGCGTCGGAACAATTTAACAAAATTGACATTTTTAAAGAAAAGTAAAAATCTGCTTTTTAAACTTGTAGACAAAAACAATAGAACAACCGCTTCGACTGCTTCATAAAATGAGTTTGCATTTCATTTGAATCGTCTTCATTTAAAACTTTTTAAACTTATAGAAAATTACGGTTTTTCCGTAAAATCAGTTGTTTAAAGTCGATTAACTTTCGCAAAAAAAGAACATGTTAGCCGATTTACTGAACGTCCTTTATCCGCCTGTTTGCTGTGGTTGTCGAAATTTGTTATTAACTGGAGAACATACCATTTGCACCAAGTGTAGGCATGAGCTTGCTCTTACTAATTATCATTTATATGCACAAACAGAAGCGGCGTCGAAATTTTCCGGTCGTTTAGAGCTTGCTTTTATTTCTTGCTTTGTGTACTTCAGCAAATCGAGCATTGCACAAAAACTGATACATGAACTCAAATACAAAGGACAGCAACAAATTGGAGAACTTTTTGCGTATTGGTACGCCGCTGATCTTAAACAAATACCAACGCTACAAAACATCGACTATGTAATTCCAGTGCCACTTCACAAACGCCGACTACGAGAACGCGGCTACAATCAAGTTGCTCTTTTTGCAAAAACGCTTGCTAGCAGTTTTGGAGCGCAATACAACGATAACTTACTGATTCGTAAACAGTATCGAAAAACCTTAACTACAAAAAACAAATCGCAACGTCTAGGCCAAGAAGACGGAATTTTTGCTTTAAACCCTCGTGTGCAAACCAATCCAGGACACTATTTGCTTATCGACGACGTACTAACAACAGGCAGTACGCTTACTCAATGCGGAAAAGTCCTCCAAAAAATTCCGGGTATTCAATTGAGTATCGTAACTATGGCAATGTCTGTTTAGCGTGAAGCGTAGTTTACAAATCGCAGCTAAGTTTCGTTACCAATAGGAGCGCGAAGTTTCACAAGATCTTTCACTAAGTACGTATTGCTGCTTCGACCCGCTCAGGCACCAGCTTTTATCGCGCGCAGAAAACACCGAAGCTCACAGATTATTTCAGAATGTAGAACTGTTGAGGAAAACACAGAACGTGTACAGCCAACAAAAAAATGCACTAGCCTTCGACAAGCTCAGGCTCCGACGAATTGTGGGTTCGGGCGGGAAAATGATACGTTAAGTGGTAAACGTCGATAAGTCTAACTTCTAACCTCTAGCTTCTCAAAATAGCACAATGTTTCTCAAAGTTTTTCACAATGTACACAACGCCACCTTCGACCCGCTCACGCACCAGATTTCATAGCGCACAGAAAACACCGAAGCTCACAGATTATTTCCGAATGCAGTACCGTTGAGGAAAACACAGAACGTGTCAAACCGCCAAAAAATCGCACCAGCCTTCGACAAGCTCAGGCTCCGGCCTTCGACCGGCTCAGGCACCGACGATATGCGGGTTCGGGTGGCAAAACGATACGTTAAGTGGTGAACGTCGGGAAGTCTAACTTCTCGATTCTAGCTTCTAGTTTCTGCAAAAAAAAATCCTTACTTTTACCCTTTAAACATACACGCCATGATAGAAAAAATTAATGTATCGCATTTGTTATTTATTGATATCGAGACGGTTCCGTTAGCGGCCGATTTCTCCCAGCTCGATACCGAATCTCAGGAACTTTTCGAAGAAAAAACCCGTTACCAGCGTAAGGAAGATGAAACGGCAGCGGCCTTTTATCACAAAGCCGGCATTTGGGCCGAGTTTGGCAAAGTGGTTTGCATTTCGCTCGGACAATTTGCCGTACGTCGCGATGTTCGGAATTTTCGCGTAACCTCGTTTTACGGCGAGGAGCCAAAGTTGTTAAAGGAATTCGCCAACCATTTGTCGCAAAATTACGAGTCGGCACAATATGTGTTTTGCGGACACAACATCAAGGAGTTCGATTTACCGTTTTTGTGTCGGCGTTTCCTCATCAACGGCATAAAACTTCCCGAGAAGTTGCAGTTTTTTGGAAAGAAACCTTGGGAAATTGCCCACATCGACACGCTTGAGTTGTGGAAATTCGGCGACTTTAAACATTACACTTCGCTTAAATTGTTGACAGCCGTTTTAGGCATTCCGAGCAGCAAAGACGACATTTCCGGCGCCGATGTAGCCGACGTTTTTTACCGCGAAAACGACATCGACCGCATCATTCTCTACTGCGAGAAAGACGTGGTTGCCTGCGCTCAAGTATTGCTGCGTTTGCGTAACGAACCCCTTTTAGATCCCGACGAAATTCTCAAGTTTTAAGCGACAATAATTAGCTAAATTATTTGGGCCTTGCCCGCTCTTCATCCTTACGACAAGCAGCGTTGGAGCGGGCCGGGCTGTTCGCTTCCCTAGATAGCTATCGGGGTACCACCCGGCAACAGCCGCTCGTGGCAGGATTTTCGCTGCCATCCCTAACGCACCGAACCTTAACGAGCGAATGTGCGTAGGGAGGAAATTGTGCGCAGTAAATATTTTTCAAAGAGCCCAACAACTGTTTTTTATAAAAATTTACAGAGCGTTTGATTTTTGAGTAAATTGGAGGCGGGATTGTTATAAGCAATCATTTCATTCAAAGTCAGTGGCTTATCCCTGCAAATAAATCATAATCATGAACGAAATTTCATTTAAGTATCGCGTTCATCCTGGCGATTTTTTCAGAAACGCAGAAATTGCAAAACTTCCTGATCCTGAAAACGATCTGGAGGGTTTTCTAATTTGGTTTCTAGACAGCTATCAATCAGATGAGCGAATAGCTTACATTAATGATTTATATAAACTTCTTGAAGATAAACAAGCAACACCAGTAATGCTGGATGAAAAAACGTTTTACAGTAATGCCGAAATTCAAGCCGAGATCGCGGAAGTCGAAAGCCAACTCAAAGACGAAGCGTACAGGAATTTCTATCATTTACTGCGAGAAAATAAAATTCAAATAATCGGTAGAGATGAAGAGTAATCCTTGGACGAGAGAAGAGACGATTGTTGCATTTAATGTGTACTGCAAAATACCTTTTAAAGCAAGCAGTAAGTCAAATGCAACTATAATAAAATATGCTGACATTTTAGGTCGAAGTCCTTCAGCATTAAATATGAAAGTTGGCAACTTTGGTAGACTTGATCCAGAGCTAAAGCAACAGGGCATTGTTGGGCTTTCTCACGGCAGTAAACTCGAGGAAGTTGTATGGAATGAATTCCACGGCAATTGGGATAAGCTCGCATACGAAAGCGAGTTGTTAATCGCTAAGTTTTCCCAAAAAACAATAGAACAATCAACGGCATTAGATATTGAAGATGTGAAAGAGGGTCTTGATCGACAAGTGTTAGTAAAGCAAAGAGTAAATCAGAGTTTCTTTAGATCAACAGTTCTATCTTCCTATTATTTCAAATGCTGCATTTCGGGTCTGTCAATTCCAGATTTTCTTGTTGCAAGTCATATTATTCCTTGGTCAAAGAATGTTGAAGAAAGAGTGAATCCAAGAAATGGAATCTGTTTAAATTCCATTCATGATAAAGCATTTGACAAAGGTTTTATTACGATTAATCAGGATTATAAGGTTCAGGTTTCAAACGACTTAATAGAATATGAAAAAGAAGAAGCCGTTCGAGATTTTTTCTTAAAGTTTAAAGATCATAAAATTACTCTGCCAGACAAGTTCCTTCCTTCAAGAGAATTTTTAGATTATCATTATCAAAACATATACAGAAAATGAAATACAACTTAGAAGTTATCTTTGGCAAAGAGCAAGTACTAAAATATAGCAACAACGAGCCACTTACTGATGAAGAGACAAATCTGAACGTAAAACAATATCAGTTTAATTCAAATGAAGAAAAGCACGCATTCATTAAAGGTCTAAATGAGGCACTGGGTTGGATAGATTTTTATATTCCTGAACTAGATATGGTCAACAAGTAAAGACATAGAGAAGGTTTTTGTTGGGAATTAAATTACAAGTAATAAATCCCACTGCATACTCCAAAATAAATACATTCTGTTTGTTTAATGAACTCATGACCTACCAAAGACACCCATCTCAACGATTAAATGAGCTCTATGCTCACAAATCGTTTCAAGGAGCAAATCCAGAAACAGCTAAATTTATTTTTGTTGGTCGCGACCCTAATTGGGCAACTAACGTAGAGCAGCAGCCCTCATTTCCTCAAATTGAAACCTATCTTCAAGATGGCGTAGCTTTTTGGGAAAGCAAAGGAGTTCACCACCCCTTTTTACTACCTGATTATAAAAGTGATGGAAAGCGTTTCCACAGAATGTTTAGTAATATGAACCTAACCTCAGAATATGCAAAAAACATATCTTTTGTAGAATTACTGCCTTTTCCTACAACAGGCGTGTCGGGTTCAAACCGTAGATCTTTTCTTTCTTTTTTAATGTCGAACGACAATCGGGAACATCTATTGAAATTAGAAAGTTACTTTGAAGATAAAACAAAAATAGTTTTCGTTTCGCCAGGAATAATTACTGATTTACGACTAATCTTAGAGCAAAAACAAATTTTTAAAGCGGTTAAGAAAATAGAAACCACACCGAAAATCAGTGTTGATGTGTTAAGACATGAAAATATTAGAATACACACTCATTTTTCAAATGCAATAAGCTTGAGTACCTTAGATCAAATGCGACGAATAATTGATTTCGAGTAGACTTTAGCCAAAAAACCACTACTCACCCTTCAAAACAAAAAAAGCCCGGATTTACTCCGAGCTTATTACTATTTTTTATAGTGCACCAATAAAGCAAATTCGAATATTGAGGCACTTTGGTAGGACAGAATTAGGTGTTTTTCATTACACTCATGTTGAAGGTTATTCAAAATTTTCTTTAGAAAGCTGCTCTATTAGTTGCTGGAGTTTAGTAACTAAAACAGTTCTAGGTATTAATTTGGTTTCATAATCGGCAATTATTGCTGGGGAGGTATTTCGCGCCATGGCGTATTCAACTACTTCAGTATCTTTTCCTTTACAAAGTAAAATGCCAACACTTGGGTTTTCGTGAGGTCGTTTTACATCACGGTCTAGTGCCTCTAAATAAAAATTGAGTTTACCTAAAAATTCGGGTTCAAATTCCTGTATTTTCAGTTCAAATAATACCAAACATTGCAAATCTCGATGGTAAAATAACAAATCGGTATAATAATCTTTGTTGCCTACCTGTAAGCGATACTGATTGCCCATGTAGGTGAATCCTTTACCAATTTCAAGGATAAACTTTTGCAGGTTAAGAATTAATGCCTTTTCAAGGTCTTTTTCAGAATGCCCATCGGGTAAATCAAGAAATTCAAAAATATAAGGGTCTTTAAAAAAGTTTTGAGGTAATTGTGACCGCAGGGCAGACACAATTGGATTGGAGAGCATAACTCTTTCATATTGAGCAGAATTTAATGCTCGTTCCAAGTCACGGCTGCTATATCTTTCTTTTATTGTTGTGATAAGGTAATAAAATTTCTCCTCTGCTGATTTTGTTTTTGAAAGGATTAAACGGTGATTAGTCCAGCTAATTTGAGACAATAGTAACGACACTAGTTGTTCCTTCAATAAATCTATTCGATTTAATTGTGTCTGCATTGCGGACACTTTTGTATTGTCTTTATTACTAGAAAAATAAGCCTCCAATTGTGTCAGCAGTGTTGACACAAATTCGGGCGACGAATAGGTGTCAAAAAATTGCTTCATTCTATAAAGTCCTCTGCGGTTGAAGCCTTTAAGTCCCGGGCAATTATTCTGAATATAGGAAGCCAATTCTTCAACGGTGTTTTCGCCCCATGCGCCCGCTGAAACCTTATCTGAAACCAGATTGCCCACCTTAAAATACAGCATCACCAATTCCTCGTTTACTTTCTGAAAAGCCCTATTTCTGGCTTCTTCAATCAGTAAAACAATTTGCTTGAATTCGGAGTTAGTATTACTTAGATTACTCATATCTATTCAATAAAAGTTTCTGATAGCACAATTTCAGGAGAAAAATTGGCATCAATTTCTTCTGATTTTGTTTTTTCTTGCCTGCTAGTAACAGCATCGTATATTTTAGCTAATGTAATCAACAATTTGACCACTTCCGAAGTTGTTTTCCCCTTTTGCGAAAAGACCTATGCCCTAATTTTTCAACTCTTTTGCCACTGAGGTTCAAGTCCCACCTTAAATGGTTGTACTGTTTTGAAGGTTTCAACTACAAGAGTTTGGCACGGATAAAATATTCTATGCGATCATTTTCTTGCTCTGAACCTGAGTTCGATTAAAAATCTTTGTCAGATCGCTTGAAATCAATAAATTGTGAAATCAAGTAGCAATGGCAAGAAATAACTTTCACGCTAA
>CALRVY020000067.1:0-15596 GCA_943371725.1 Pseudanabaena sp. UWO311
GATTCTACCTGTTGTAATTCTTCGGCGGTTACTTTTGAAAAGTGCGAAAAGTCGAAACGCAAATAACCCGGCGCTACCAACGAACCTTTCTGCTCGACATGCGTACCTAAAATATGGCGTAAGGCTTGATGCAATAAGTGCGTAGCCGAATGGTTTGCCGAAATATGTTTGCGCCAAACGGCATCTACGTTTGCTTGTACAGTAGCTGTAAGCTGTTCCGGTAGTTTGGCAACAATGTGCATGATTAAATTGTTCTCTTTCTTTGTGTCGAGAACTTCGATAACTTCTTTTCCGAAGGTAAGCGTTCCGCGATCGCCTAATTGGCCTCCTCCTTCTGGGTAGAATGGCGTACTTTCCAAAACCAGTTGATAACGAATTCCGTCTTTTTTGGAATCGATTTTACGGTAGCGAACCAAAGTAGTTTCGTTGGTAAGCGAATCGTAGCCTACAAACGGATTATCGAGTTCGCGATCGTTTACTTGCACCCAATCGGCGGTGGTAACTTCGCCTGCGGCACGCGAACGTGTTTTTTGTTCCAGCATGGCGGCTTCGAAACCGGCTTCGTCGAGTTTGAGGTTGCGTTCACGAAGAATTAGTGCTGTTAAATCGATTGGAAAACCGAATGTATCGTATAGTTCAAAGGCTTTTTGTCCGCTTACTGTATCGCCTTTAGTTTGTGCAATAACCTGGTCGAGCAATTGCAATCCTTGGTCGAGTGTGCGTAAAAATGCTTGTTCTTCTTCGCGAATTACGTTGGTAACCAATTGTTGTTGCGCAACGATTTCGGGAAACGACTCGCCCATTTGCTCGGCCAAGGTAGCCACTAACTCGCATACAAAAGGTTTTTTCGCATCGAGAAAGGTAAATCCGTAGCGAACGGCGCGACGCAAAATGCGACGAATCACGTAACCTGCTCCGGTGTTTGACGGCAACTGACCGTCGGCGATGGCAAAAGCTACGGCACGAACGTGATCGGCTATTACGCGAATGGCGATATTGATTTTTTCCTGCTCGACATTCGGATTGTTTTTTGTGTACGAAGCGCCCGTAATTGCTTCAACTTTTTGAATCAATGGTGTAAAAACGTCGGTGTCGTAGTTGGATTTTACGCCTTGCATGGCCATAGACAAACGTTCGAAGCCCATACCGGTATCGACGTGCTTTTCGGGAAGTTTCTCCAAAGAACCGTCGGCTTTACGGTTAAATTCCATGAAAACGAGGTTCCAAATTTCGACAACGTGCGGATGGTCGGCGTTAACGAGTTCGCGTCCGGGTGTTTGTGCACGCTCTTCGGCAGAACGCAAATCGACGTGAATTTCGGAGCACGGACCACACGGACCTTGATCGCCCATTTCCCAGAAATTATCTTTTTTATTTCCGAGAATAATTCGGTCTTCGGCTACGTATCGTTTCCATAGATCAAAGGCTTCCTGATCGAAAGGTACGTTTTCGGCAGCGTTGCCTTCGAATACTGATACGTATAAAAGTGATTTATCGAGTTTAAGTTCTTCGGTTAAGAATTCCCATGCCCAATCGATGGCGTCTTTTTTAAAGTAATCGCCAAACGACCAGTTTCCGAGCATTTCGAACATGGTGTGGTGATAAGTATCAATACCTACTTCTTCAAGATCGTTGTGTTTTCCGGAAACGCGGAGGCATTTTTGGGTATCGGCGATTCGTTTTGAAGGAGGCGTTCCGTTGCCGAGGAAGAATTCTTTGAACTGTGCCATCCCGGAGTTGTTGAACATCAGCGTTGGATCGTCTTTAAGAACGATTGGTGCTGAGGGAACAATCAGGTGTTGTTTGGACTGAAAGAAGTTGAGAAACTTTTTACGGATGAGTTCGGATTTCATAATCGACAAAGGTTAGTATCGTATTTTGGGTTCGACAGCCCTGCCCCGGATGGCACGGAAAGCCTGAACGTGCAGTGGCGTGTGCGTGTGGGCGGCGAGCGGCGACCGAAGGAAGCCCGCACGCTGCACTACACAAACCGCCGATGCAGGTTTAGCTTGCAGTAACAGCCGGAAATGGCAGCCAAAACAAATTTTTAAAAAATTGACTGCAAAAGTAAAATTTTTAAAGACTTAATGAGATTTAAAAATACGTTTTCGCAGCACGACAGAAAGTCGAATTTTGCTACCTTGGCAGATGAAATTCATTTTTGGTATGCAAATTGATTTAGTTCCGGGGAAATTGTATTACTCGATTGGCGAAGTGGCGAAGGCATTTGACGTAAACGCTTCATTGATACGCTTTTGGGATAAAGAATTTGAAATTCTGAAACCTAAGAAGAATGCGAAAGGCAATCGGATGTTTACGCAAGACGACGTTAAAAATTTACAATTGATTTATCATTTAGTGAAAGAACGCGGTTTTACGTTGGAAGGAGCGAAGACGCATTTGAAGGAAAGCAAGAAAAAACCGCTGGACACATTTGAAATTATTGCAAAGCTTGAAACAATTAAACAACAATTGATACAAATTAAACAACAATTATAAACAAACATCATGAGAAAGTTCATACCGATTGCGGTTATTGTAGGGATTATTTTAATAGGAATTTTTTGGGTTGTAGGCATGCAAAACACTGCCTTAGGATTCGACCAAGCCGTTAAGAAAGAATGGGGAAATGTGGAAACGGCGTATCAGCGCAGAAACGACTTGATTGGCAATTTGGTGAATACCGTTAAAGGTGCAGCCGACTTTGAGAAATCGACACTAACAGCGGTTATTGAGGCGCGTGCGAAAGCTACTTCGGTAACGATCGACCCGAGCAACGTAACGCCTGAGCAATTGCAAGCTTTTAACGCGGCACAAAGCGGTGTTAGCAGCAGTTTATCGCGATTATTGGTGAGTGTGGAGCAGTATCCGACTTTGAAAGCCAACGAAAATTTCTTGAAATTACAAGATGAATTGGCTAGTACCGAGAATCAGATTTTAACGGCGCGCACGCGTTTTAACGAGCAGGCGCAGATTTACAACGGCTATGTGTTGAAAATTCCACAGAAATGGTTTTTGAGCGGTTATGCAGAAAAACCGTATTTCAAATCGGTTGAAGGTGCTGATAAGCCTGTAGAAGTTAAATTTTAATCGGATGTCGGCCGTAGAAAGTTTTTTAACTCCCGCTGAGGAATCGGCGATAGTAGCAGCAATTGCTCAGGCAGAGCGCGCCACTTCGGGCGAAATACGTTTGCACATCGAGCGTTTGTGTTCGGGCGACCCTTTGGAACGTGCGAAACAGGTTTTTGAATTGCTCGAAATGCATAAAACCGAGCAGAAGAACGGCGTGCTGTTTTACTTGGCGGTCGACGATCATAAATTTGCTATTTGCGGGGACCGTGGTATTGATGCCGTGGTTCCCGCTGATTTTTGGAACTCGACCAAAGAAATGTTGGCCTCGCATTTTAAAAGAGGTGCGTTTGCTGACGGACTAATTGCGGGCATTGCACTTGCTGGCGAGCAACTGAAAAAATACTTTCCTTTTGAGAAAGGCGACCAAAACGAATTAACTAACGAAATATCGAAAGGCTAATGCGGCAACGTGCACTACTTTTTTTGTGGCTTTTACTTGCCGGAACAGCATTTGGCCAACTAGAAATTCCCAAAATTCCGAACCCACCGCGTTTGGTGAACGATTATGCCAACTTGCTTTCGGCGAACGACAAAGCGTTGTTGGAACAAAAGTTAGTTAACTATGCCGACAGTACCTCGACACAAATAGCGGTAGTAATTATCGAATCGCTTCAAGGCGAAGATATCGGTTTACTTACGCCGCGCTGGGGACAAGAGTGGGGAATTGGCGGAACTCAAGATAAAGACAACGGTGTTTTAATGCTGCTGGCGGTTAAAGAGCGTAAAATTTGGATCTCGGCAGGCTATGGATTGGAAGACGTACTTACCGCAGGTATTGGTGGTACAATAACGCGAAACGACATTGTTCCTTACTTCAAAAAAGGAGATTATGTAGGCGGTTTGAATTCGGGCGTTGATGCCATGATTAAGCTGTTTGCAGGAAAGTACGATGCGGAACCCAAGAAAAAGTCGGGTGGTTTTCCGTTGCCACTATTGTTTGTTATCGTGGTTGTGGTGCTGGTGTTGGTCAGCAAATTTGGCAAAGGCGGTGGTGGCAGAGGTAACGGTAATCATCGCGGTGGCGGTTTCGATTTAGCGGATATCATCATTTTAAGCAGTTTAGGCAGAAGCGGCGGAGGCGGTAGTTTCGGCGGCGGAGGCAGCTTTGGTGGTGGCGGAGGCGGCTTTGGTGGCTTTGGCGGCGGTGGTTTCTCTGGCGGCGGAAGTGGCGGAAGTTGGTAGGTTGAGAAGATGGCCTTTGATGATTTTGCCACTTTACGTATCTTTTAGGGGAAGCTAGTCCCGATAGCTATCGGGATAGTTCCGATAGCTATCGGAATCGATGAATTCACCATTTTACGTTTCATATCCCCAACCTGACCTTCAATTTGTTGGTGCCTGAGCGTGTGGAAGGCTGAGCGGAAAGACTTTTTAGTATTAAGATTTAAGTATTAAGACTTCGCAACGTTTACCACTTTACGTATCTGATTGCCACCCAAACCCGCGTATCGTTGGAGCGTGAGCGTGTCCAAGACAGCATTGAGTACATTGTGAAACACTTTGAGAAACATGGTGCTCCCTCGTAGCCTGCGCGTGTAATAGATTTAACCGCAAAGAACGCAAAGATTTACGGAAAGTGCGCGAAGATGATTTTTTAGTATTAAGATGGGAGTATTAAGTATTAAGACTATGTGACGTTCACCACTTTACGTATCGTTTCGGAGAAGTTAGAGGCGAGTCCCGATGGCTATCGGGAGAGAAGCGAGACTTTATAACGTTCACCACTTCACGTATCATATTCCCCGCCTAACGCGCAATTTGTCGGAGAATGAACACGTCGAAAGGAACATTGTGTACATGGTGAAAAACCTTGTGAAACATCGTGCTCCATTTTCGCTTTTTTCTATTTTTTAGCTTTTTAGCTGTTAGCTGTTAGCTTTTTTCGCTTTTTTCGCTTTTTTCTATTTGCAGCTCCTTCCCGCTGTTCGCTGTAGTCCTCGTAAAATACGGCAGGTTCACGCGCGCAGCATCCGGCTTCTGAGGTCGCCGTTAGCTTCGCGGTTCACCTAGCCGTCTTTTCTTCCGGGCTGCCGCTGCCATCGGGGCTAGGGCAAACGTTACCAAAAATTCGTGAAAAAATACCTATAAGTAGGTAGTTTTGAGAGGAAGGAATCCTGTAAATTAGCGAGGAGTAAAAGAGCAATATTTTTTAATTGCTAACACAAAAGGCGAAACAAGTGTTCAATTTAATAGATCAAGAATGCGCATAAATTTATCGCTGTAATTCGCTGTGATTAAATAAATTAAGGGTGTTTTTGAAAATTAGGAAAAAGGTGGGACTTCGCCAATTGTTGAGTTATGCCTCACCCTAAAAGACGACAGTGCTAAAAATAAACAGACATACAAAACATAATTTATGACAGAAGAAAATAAAAACGAAGAAAAAATGAATGTCGGAGACAGTGAAAAAATCACTTACACGCAATTAGGATTTAGGTCCGCTCAAAAATCTCAATCAGCCCCAGACGCAATTGAAGGCTACTTGGAAATTGTTTATGACAAATTTTTGGAAGAACAGAAATTAGACGAACAAGGTTTGAAAGACCGTATCTCAAAGTTGAAAGCTGAAGTTCAGCAAGAAAAAGCAAGAAAGCAAGATGCAATTGCCGAAATTAATGCTAACAAAAGAAATAAAGAAGATAAAGAAAAAGAAATCGAGGAACTTGAACTTGAGAAAATTGACATTAAAAATGGTGAAGGTGAAACAGCTGACACAACACCTTTTATAATCGGTGCATTCATAACCCTTCTTTTAACTTTATACCTTTTTGTGTTTTATTCTTCATCAGGATATTCTGCGTTTTATGGAATAAAACCAGGTAGCTTAGGATTTATTAATCCAAATGTTTTTGCTGACGCAACAAATAAAGGTGGCGGTGTAATTGCACTTATAATTTTATTTCCTGTAATATTTTTAGGGCTTGGTTTTTTAATACACGACTCTTTGGAAAAAAACAAAAAGTTAGTTGATAATAATAAACCTAAACAATATGGTGTAATAATTACGCTCCTTCTGATTACACTAATTGCGGACGCATTTATCGGTTATAAAATTTCGGAAGGAGTTCATAATAATGAGTTTAACGCAGGTAGGACAGATGAACTTTGGAAATTCAATATGATTTTTTCTGATATTAACTTTTATCTTGTTTTAATACTTGGTTTTGTTGTTTATGTTATCTGGGGCTTCTTATTGAATTATGTTTTAAGTCATCCGTATTTAAAAACAGAAAGCGAAAAAATTAAATTGATGATTGAAAATATTAACAACAGAATAGGTGAAAAGAGAAAAGAACTATCAGATATAATTGCCAAAATTCACAAATTGGAGGGAGAATTAGTAACTATCGATAACAAAGTAGAAGAAAAGCAAAAAGACATTATAGGTTATGAAAATGGTGTAATACCAATTAACATAGCATCTCTTAAAGGTTCTATTGGAGAGTTTATGGGAGGTTGGCAAAACTACACTCACGGTAATTCCTCACATTCCAAAGCTACTAATTTGATTGAAAATTCAATAAAAAATCAAAATGCTTGGTTACAGAAAAAATTAGAAAGCTTAAAAACAGAGAATTAATTTATGGAACATCTACATCGAAAAAAGCATAAAAAGAAGGATAAAAAGCCGTTGTACATTCTTGTTGGAACTTTTATTTTTTTTGGAATATTTATTTACTTACTCACACGACCTTCATTACAAAGTAAAGCCATAGAACAAATACAGGTATGTAGTAATGTAAATGATGTAAAATCGCTCTATGAACAATATAAGTTTGACCTTTTAGAGACAGACGAAAATGGAAGCAAAATCGTAGCATTAGAATTTCAAGATGCTGTCAGAGAAAAACTGAGTTCATTCAACCTAAACGAAGAAGAGCTTACAAAATGTTTAGAATGGATACCACCCTCTAAGACAAGTTTG
This sequence comes from Pseudanabaena sp. UWO311, assembly GCA_943371725.1. Lineage (GTDB taxonomy): Bacteria > Bacteroidota > Bacteroidia > Flavobacteriales > Flavobacteriaceae > Flavobacterium. The sequence goes on from CALRVY020000067.1 coordinate 7,058, forward strand.
AATGTTATAATTATACCCGATTTATCAAGAAGAATAACAGACACGATAGAAAATCCTAAACAAATTGAAAATGACATAATGGTGTTAAACACAATATGGAATTCATTTGTGGAATACTCAAAACTCAAACAAGATACTAAAGACAAACTTATGGTTGATGTTACTGATATAGACCAAGCTAAAGGTCAATTTAGTAATATTGCTAACAAGCTACAGTTCGACCTCTCAAGTCATAAGGGTAAAAGCAATCGTTTATTCTTTACAGACGAAAAAAATAAACAATTTCAAGATGCTGTAAATGAGTTATATAAGTCCGCAAAAGATAAACCTTTGGGTGCTGATTATATTTTTTACTTTAGAAGGTATCTTGTAAACCATCTAAAAAAGCCAACGCTTTATGATAATTACATCAACAAAGTAATAATCATTACAGATGGGTATTTAGAACTTGAAAAAAGACAAGACTATGGCGGTGGAAGTCGTTGGAATTATACCGAAATCAATTCACAACTATACAGTTCTGTTAACATTGGTAATATAAAAAACACCATCACAAGTCTTTCATTGAATATCCCCAAACTTAACAACATTGATTTGAGGTATACAGATATATTGGTATGTGAGGTAAACGAAAGAAAAAATGGAAAAACCAAAGATTTCGAAATTTTAAAAACATATTGGGAAGATTGGTTTGTAAGAATGAATGCAAATCCAAGCAAAATAAAATTCATTCAAAGAGAACAAGCAAATGATATAACCAAAAAACGAATTGATGAGTTTTTCAAAAATTAGTACCGCATTTCTTTTACTATTGTTCTTGTTTGCTTGCGGAGAAGGCAACAAAAAAGAGAAAATTGAAACCAACTTACCATTGACTTTTGAAGGGAAAGTAACTGGTATCAAAGATGGTGACACTTACAAAGTTTTTTACAATGGTTCAGAACAAACTATTCGACTTGCTCATATTGATTGTCCAGAAAAAAAGCAACCTTTTGGTAGTAAGGCAAAGCAGTTTGCGTCTGACATTTGCTTTGGAAAGTATGTTACTGTGAAATCAGAAGGCAAAAAGGACCGTTATAAAAGAATAATTGCAGAAATAATTTTACAAGATGACACAAATTTAAATAAAGAGTTAGTTAAGAACGGATTAGCTTGGCATTTTAAAAAGTATTCAGACAATCAAGAATATTCAGAACTCGAAATATCAGCAAGGGACAAAAAAATTGGACTATGGAGCGAACCAAACCCGACAGCACCTTGGGACTGGAGAAAAAAATAGAAAAATGACACGACCAAACACGACAGAAAAAGAAGGGCGAAGGCATAACATCGGTAACCGTTGCACAACTATCTTTTTTCGCCAAAAAATGGAAATTCCTAATCAAAGCGAGCTCAAATAAGAGGTTTGTAGGTACGCTCGTTTGTAAAGTAGCTTTTAGTTCTCAAAAATAACGAAGCGGTAAATCGCCGCTCCGCAAAGTCCCCGCGCTCCCCAAACTCCCCCAACTTTAAGGTTACCATTAACAACACGCCACACCTTTTCATTGCCATCCGCAGTCCTAACCGACATTTCGTTGGTGCCTGAGCTTGTCGAAGGCTTGTATTTTGGGAAGTTAGTCCCGATAGCTATCGGGATAGTTCCGATAGCTATCGGAATCGATAAATTCACCATTTTACGTATCGTGTCCCCAACTTGACCCACAATTTGTTGATTCTAGAGCGATTAGAAGAGCTAATACCAAATTTGTTTTTTCAATTTTCGCTTTCCTCCCTTTTTTCCATTCTTTCGCTTTTTTCACTTTTTTCACTTTTTTCCATTTTTTCCATTTTTTCCATTTTTTCCATTTTTTCGCTTATGAATCTTTCCCGCGCGAACGGGTGAAGCGGCATCCTTTTTAGCGTTACGGAATTTCCACCAAAAGTTTGCTAAAAAGATACAGCGGAACACGTGACGGCGTGTCATTCTTTTGCGCAGCGACGACTCGTTTGCCGGCGCGCCCAAAAACAAAAAAGAATGCTTCATCGGTCGTATCTTGCGAGTAAGGGTATCAAAATTTAAATACCTTTACTTTCTTTAATTTTTGAAATGGAAACCAAAAAACGCCTGTACTTACTCGACGCCTATGCCTTGATTTTCAGAGGATATTACGCTTTTATTAAAAACCCAACCATCAATTCCAAGGGCATGAATACCTCGGCAATTGTAGGTTTTATGAATTCGTTACTCGACATCATTAAGCGCGAAAAACCCGATCATTTGGCCGTAGCGTTTGATAAAGAAGGAAGTACGGTACGCACTGAAATGTTTCCGCAGTACAAGGCCAATCGCGACGAAACGCCCGAAGCTATAAGTCTTGCCATTCCGTACATACACGACATTTTACGCGCCATGCACATTCCGATCATCGAGCTAGCCGGTTGCGAAGCCGATGATTTGATTGGAACCATCGCCAAACAAGCCGAACAACAAAATTATCAGGTGTTTATGGTTACGCCCGATAAAGATTTTGCGCAGCTCGTAACCGAAAACGTATTTATTTACAAACCTGCGCGCATGGGCAACGGCATCGAAATCTGGGGCATTAAAGAAGTACAAGAACGCTTTGGCGTAGAACGTCCGGAACAGGTAATCGACTTTCTAGGCATGATGGGCGATGCTGTCGACAACATTCCCGGACTTCCCGGCGTGGGCGAAGTAACTGCAAAAAAACTGCTCGCCGAATTTGGTTCTATGGAAAATTTGTTGGCTAACACCGACAAGCTTAAAGGGAAAATGAAAGAAAACATTGAAGCTAATGCCGAACTGGGAATACTTTCGAAAAAACTCGCGACCATTTTGGTAGACTGCCCCGTAACCTTCAATGAAACCGACTACGAACTGAGCAAACCCGATTTCGAAAAAACGCAAGCGCTGTTTCACGAACTTGAATTTCGACGCATGGCCGAACAATTCGATGCTATTTTTCGAACCGATTTCTCGGTCGTAACCAACCCCACCGAACAGAAAGAAGCGCAACTGTACCGCAAAGCCAAACCAAATCTCACGGGACAAATCGACCTATTTGGCGGCGATACCGATATGGAAAGCGCCACCGGTTACAGCTTGTACCAAAACATTGAAAACACCGAACACCACTACCAATTGGTGAATACTGACTTTGCCAAGAAACTGTTGCTCGACCATTTGCTCAAACAAAAAACCGTGAGTTTTGATACGGAAACCACCGGAATCGACGTACAGCAAGCCGAATTAGTTGGGATATCGTTTTCAACCGAAAAAGGAAAAGGTTATTATGTGCCTATTTCGGAAAACCGCGAACAAGCCGAAGCCGAAGTGCGTTATTTCGACGCCTTTTGGCAAAATACGGAGATTGAAAAAGTGGGTCAGAATATTAAGTACGACTTAAAAATCTTGACACAATACGGTGTTCGAATTGCCGAACCCTGTTTTGATACGATGTTAGCGCATTATCTGATTAACCCAGACATGCGACATAATATGGATGTATTGTCGCAAACCTATTTGAATTACGCCCCGGTTTCGATTGAAACGCTGATCGGAAAGAAGGGTAAAAATCAGAAATCGATGCGCGAGGTCGATGTGGAAGTTGTTAAAGAATACGCCGCCGAAGATGCCGATGTAACTTTGCAATTGAAAAACGTTTTTGAACCCAAATTACAAGAATCGGAAACAACAAAACTCTTTACTGAAATCGAAATGCCGTTGATGCCGGTTTTAGCCGACATGGAACTAACGGGTGTAAAACTGGATACTGCTTTCTTGAAAGAAATGGAATCGGAAATTGCTGCGGAAATCAGTTCGTTGGAACGCAAGATATACGAGACTGCCGGCGAGACCTTCAACTTAGCGTCGCCAAAACAATTGGGCGAAATTTTGTTCGACAAAATGAAAATTGGCGGTGCGAAGCAAAAGAAAACGAAAACCGGACAGTACGCCACGGGCGAAGAAATATTGTCGTATTTGGCGCTTACGAGTCCGTTTGTACAAGACATACTCGATTGGCGTCAATTGGTAAAACTACAAAGTACGTATGTTACTGCACTACCGACGCAGGTAAATCCAAAAACGGGTCGGATTCACACCGATTACATGCAAGCTGTGGCGGCAACCGGACGTTTGAGTTCGAACAATCCGAATTTGCAAAACATCCCGATTCGCACCGAACGCGGTCGGCAAATTCGAAAAGCTTTTGTAGCGGGTTCCGACAAGCACGTGTTGCTTTCTGCTGATTACAGTCAGATTGAATTGCGCATCATTGCAGCTTTAAGTGGAGAAGACACGATGATTGAAGCGTTTAGAAACGGCGAAGACATTCACCGTTCTACGGCTTCGAAGGTTTTCGACATACCGGTAGAGGAAGTAACGCGCGAGCAACGCAGCCATGCTAAAACGGTAAATTTTGGAATTATTTACGGCGTGTCGGCCTTTGGATTGAGCAACCAAACAACCTTATCGAGATCGGAAAGTGCCGATTTAATTAACGCCTATTACCGAACGTATCCCAAATTAAAAACGTACATCAACGACCAGATTGAGCACGCCCGCGAATTGGGTTATGCACAAACTATTTTTGGGCGTCGCCGGTATTTAAAAGACATAAACTCTGGAAATGCGGTGGTTCGTGGTGCGGCAGAACGCAATGCGGTAAACGCTCCGATACAAGGTTCGGCAGCTGATATCATCAAAATTGCGATGATACGCATTCACAAAGCGTTTGCAGCTCAGCAATTGCAATCGAAGATGTTGCTCCAGGTACACGACGAATTGGTGTTTGATGTATTGGAATCGGAATTGGAAGTGGTGAAGCAAATTGTAAAGTATGAAATGGAAGGTGCTGCCAGCTTAACGGTTCCGTTAGAAGTTGAAATGGGCGTAGGTAAGAATTGGTTGGAGGCGCATTAGGATACTTTCTCATGGAAACCATCAAAATTTTGAACCTAAATTTTTAATTAGCACTTCTTTAAAAGAGAGACTATACGTTATATTTTTTGCAAGCGAAAAGAACGATCTTGACGTTCAAAAAAATTAAAATAACGTATTGATTTTTAGCATTTAACAAAAGGTAATATTGCAATATTACAAATGAAATAATACCAAGTCCAATAAATCATTTTTACAAAATCAGTGTTCAATTCACCCCATAAAAAAAAGGCTCTCTTTCGAAAGCCTTTTTTCATTTTATACTAGGAACTAATTAACCTAAAGCAGCACGCTTAAATCCAGTTACTACTAGATCAGCATGAACGCTTTTCACGTATTTCGCTACGCTAAGTTCACCGTCTTTGATGTAATCTTGGTTCACCAAAGTATTGTCTTTGAAGAAACGTCCCAATTTACCTTTAGCAATGTTTTCGATCATTGCTTCTGGCTTACCTTCCTGACGTAACAAATCTTTAGCGATTTCAATTTCTTTATCGATGGTTTCTTGGTCTACACCTGCCTCATCTAAAGCAATTGGGTTCATTGCAGCCGCTTGCATCGCTACGTTACGAGCTGCTTCTTCAGCTCCTTCTACGTTAGCAGAAAGCGAAACGATGGTTGCAATTTTGTTACCTGCGTGGATATAGCTTCCTACGAAAGCACCGCTTAATTTCTCAAACGTACCGATTTCGATTTTCTCACCGATAACACCTGTTTGCTCGATTAATTTCTCTGAAACCGTAATTCCGTTGAAATCAGCTGCCAAGAAAGCCTCTTTAGAATCGAATTGAAGTGCTAAAGCAGCTAAATCCGTTGCCAATTTTACGAAACCTTCGTTTTTACCTACGAAATCTGTTTCACAGTTCAAGGTAATAACAACACCTTGGGTCTTATCAGCGTTTACAGCAGCGATTGCAGCACCTTCGGTTGATTCGCGATCTGAACGATTTGCAGCTACTTTCTGACCTTTTTTACGAAGGTTTTCGATAGCTAATTCGAAATCGCCATCTGCTTCAACAAGCGCTTTTTTACAATCCATCATACCGGCACCGGTAAGGGTTCTTAATTTATTTACATCTGCAGCAGTAATTGTTGCCATGATATTTTTAAAGTTTTAAGTTTATGAATTAAATGTGCAAAATTCCGACCTTGTTGAGAGCTTTCGATCGTGTGGGCTTTATCAAATCGTTAAATCTGAGCCTGGAGCGAAACGCAGAACAAAATCGGAATTTCTAGAAATTTATGCTTCGCTGCTTGGTTCTTCCACAGAAGTTGCGTCGCTCTCAGGAGCTTCTACTACTTCTACTTCAGCCTCAACAGCTGCTTCCATTCCCTCAGCATCGTCTACAGGAGCATCTGTATTTCGGTTTGATAAACCGTCGATGATAGCTGCGGTAACTAATGAAAGGATTTTTTCAATCGATTTAGAAGCATCGTCGTTGGCAGGAATTACGTAATCCACTTCACGCGGATCCGAATTCGTATCTACCATTGCGAAAACCGGAATGTTTAATTTTTGTGCTTCTTTTATTGCGATATGCTCAGCCTTAATATCGACTACAAACAAAGCTGCTGGTAGACGCGACATGTCGGCAATAGATCCTAAGTTCTTTTCAAGCTTCGCTCTAAGACGATCAATTTGCAATTTTTCTTTTTTCGAAAGCGTGTTAAAAGTACCGTCTTTCTTCATTCTGTCGATAGACGACATTTTCTTAACCGCTTTGCGAATAGTTACAAAGTTAGTCAACATACCACCTGGCCATCTTTCAGTGATGTACGGCATGTTTGCTGCCAATGCTTTCTCTGCAACGATGTCTTTCGCTTGCTTTTTAGTAGCTACAAATAAAATTTTGCGGCCTGATGCTGCGATTTTCTTCAAAGCTTCATTAGCTTCTTCGATTTTTGCAGCAGTTTTATATAGATTGATAATGTGGATACCATTACGCTCCATATAAATGTAAGGAGCCATGTTTGGATCCCACTTTCTGGTCATGTGTCCGAAGTGAACACCGGCTTCCAGTAACTCTTTAACTTCTACTTTGTTTGCCATTTTTGAAATAGTTTACGTTCTGTTGAATTAGCAATGGTCCTTTTTGAGATTGCGAAATTTTGAGATTTCAAGATTTCGAGATTTTGTTTCTATCCCGATAACTATCGGAACTTACTTCTACTCTCCCAGGCTTCATTTAGATGCTAAACTAATCTCTCTTTTCAGAGAAGTGCAACAACAACTTGATTTTTAAAAATTGAATAATATTAACGTTTAGAGAACTGGAATCTCTTACGAGCTTTCTTCTGACCGAATTTCTTACGCTCCACCATTCTTGGGTCGCGAGTAAGTAAACCTTCTGGTTTCAAGATTGCACGATTTCCTTCTCCTACTTCGCACATTGCGCGAGCAATAGCCATACGTACTGCCTCTGCCTGACCGGTAACACCACCGCCGTACACGTTAATTTTCACGTTGTAGTTCGATGCATTTTCAGTCATAGTCAACGGCTGTAACACTTTGTACTGCAAAGTAGCTGTTGGAAAATACGTTGTAAATTCTTTTTTGTTTACAGTAATGGTTCCGTTTCCTTCCGAAACGTAAACACGGGCAACTGCAGTTTTACGTCTGCCAATTTTGTGGATAACTGCCATTATTTAAGATCGTTTAGGTTAACGGTTTTAGGTTGCTGAGCCGTGTGTTTGTGCTCGCTACCAACAACTACAGTAAGGTTTCTGAAAAGTTCAGCTCCTAATTTGTTCTTAGGCAACATCCCTTTAACAGCTTTTTCAACTAAAGCAGCAGGATTTTTCGCCTGTAAAACTTTAGCAGTAAGGGTTCTTTGACCTCCTGGGTAACCTGTATGACGCATGTAAATTTTGTCGTCAAGCTTGGTTCCAGTAAGGTTGATTTTCTCTGCGTTGATAACAATTACGTTATCCCCACAGTCAACGTGTGGCGTAAAACTTGGCTTGTATTTACCGCGAAGAATCATAGCAACCTTCGACGCTAAACGACCCAAGTTATGCCCCTCAGCATCTACAACAACCCACTCTTTGCTCACAGTGGCTTTGTTTGCAGACACAGTTCTGTAACTTAATGTGTTCACAATAATTAATTTAAATTAAACATTCCGTCCGCACCCGTTTTTCGGGATTGGGGTGCAAAAGTACAAATTATTTGCCGACATACAAATGCAAAAGTTTTGTTCGTTGCTGTATTTTTGGGTGTGCCGCCGCAAACGGTGGTGCTTTATCGAAAAAATCTACTGCGGCGTCGCGCCCTACGCTCCAATTCGGCTGGTTTCGGCGGGCTTTTTGTCTCGCCAAACGGGCTCCCAAGGTCGCCTTTTGGCAGCGCAAACGCCACACCTCAACGGCACCTCATTTTCACTGCGGTCGCTCACACGGGCATACGTTATATAAGTATGTGCTCCTTTTCAACGTCTTGTTAAGGCAACATAACAAATTGCCCAAGATAAACGGTGCTAACAAAAAATATTTAAAAAAATTTAAAATTTACGGAAAACCCGTAACCAACTTTTTTTTTCGCACCCGTAAATTAGCGTCAAAATCTGGAGATTTTTCCAACCCTTTTAAAATTTATAA
>CALRVY020000068.1:0-14967 GCA_943371725.1 Pseudanabaena sp. UWO311
AAACAGCAATAGCAGTACCTGCTAAATCGAAGTTGAATGGATTTTCGTTTAGGTCGTTATTTGAAAATGATAACGACGCTGTTCGGTTTCCAGCTACTGTTGGCAGAAATTGAATAGTAAATGTTGTTGTAGCTCCGACTGCAACAGTTGAAGCAGGTGCCGTAGTGACTGTAAATTCGGATGCATTTGCTCCCGATATAATGATACTGCCAACTGTTAAAGCTTGCGTTCCGCTATTTGAAATTGTAAATGTTCGTGAAATGGCAGCGTTAACATTTGTCGAGCCTACGTTAGTAAAATCTCCCGTATTTGGAGTTGTATCTCCATCTGCAATGTTTATTCCGTTTCCTGAAACACTAATTTCAGGGGCGTTAATAGTTGCTGTAACAGTGGTTCTAGGCGAAGATAAACATCCGTTATTATTTGCTTCAACGTAATAAATGGTAGTTACCGCGAGTGTAGGTGTTGTGAAACTATTTCCTGTAGCTACAAGATTACCTCCCACAGCAGCATCATACCAATTTACGACGCCAGCAGAGGGCGTAGCTGTCAAAGTAACGGTTCCCGCACCGCTTCTACTTGCGCCGGCGCTTGCTGTAATTGTTGGAACTGAAAAGCTTACAGCCAAAGTTCTTGCTGGACCATTTCCACACGCTGTAGCTGGAGTTACAGTTACATTTCCTGCGGTAGAAGAAGTAAGAACCGTAATTGTATTGGATGTACCACCTGTTTGTTGAACCCAACCACTAGGGAACGTCCAATTGTAGGATGTATTTACTGTAGCTGCAACAGTGTAAGTAAGAATTTGTCCAGTACAAAAAATAGTTGGTCCTGTGATTGTGGACGGTTGGCTTGGAAAGTTTACCGTAGTAATTGTTGCCGTATTGTTGGTACTTAGTGCATTAGAACAGATGTCTGGAGCTGTTCCGCTACTGGCGTTAGTAATAGTAACGGTCGTGGTTCCCGCATTTGATAAATTTGGTGTAGTGAACTCGCCCACACCAGACGCGTTTACGGTCACTGAAATTGTTTGGTTTGCAGCGGTATTACTTCCACTTAGGCTGTAGGTTATGGTGTAAACCCCACGTGGTAATCCGTTTAAACGTACCGTAGCATTTGAACCAACACAACGCACTGGTGTCACTATACTGGTTGTTGTTAGCGTATATGTGGGACAGGTGTAATAGATTATTGCATAGCCTCCTCCGCCATTACCACCACTTCGATTCGTGTTACTACCTGCTCTTGCACCACCACCACCACCACCAAAAGAGGGCGCGTTGTTCCCGTTATTGCTACCTATAAGTCCCGCAGCACCAGCCCAGCCACCTATCGGCGCTAAACCGCCAACTGATCCGATCGCATTATTACCATTTGATCCCGTTCCCGCACTACTACCTCCAGCACCACCAAATTGCGTGCCTCCTGAGGCGACACCATTAGCTCCGTTACCACCGTAAAAATTGATATCACCTCCAATATTACCACTTGTCGGCCCGCTTCCGCCATCTTCTCCTTCGTTGTTATCATTTGCTCTTCTACCTCCGTTTCCACCGATAGCTAAAAGAGATGTTGCTGTATGAAACCAAGTTGAACCACCTCGCGTACCATGGTCTGTAGTACCAGTTGCTCCAGCACCGATAGTAACAGTATATGCAGTACCTGCCGTAACAGGATAAGCGTTACGTCTCATGTATGCACCTCCGGCTCCACCACCACCCGCAGCAGGGTTTCCTGTAGCACCACCTCCACTACCACCGGCGCCCCAAAGGTCAACTCGAACCGAAGTTACTCCTGCGGGCGGCGTAAATGTCCCAGAGGTCGTGTAAATGCGACTTTGAGCAACAGTAAAGTTGGCTAATAATAGAAAAAAGATTACGAACGATGAATGCTTAATTGTAGTAGAAAATTTCATTCAGCTTGTAGGTTGTTTTTGGTTTTTGATTCTAATTCGGATTACAAAAGTAACGCGCGAATTAAGTATTGTCAACAAAATGAGTAATTTATGTTAAAGTATTCGATAAAGAACGTGATTTTATCGACGAGTAACACGGCGCGTGTTTGACTTTTTTTAACAAGCGTCGAATTAAACATTTTCTAATGTTTTTTAAGAGTTTTAAGTTTAGAAATGGTTGCTTCGAAATTCCGTCATTAAGGGAATCTACGATTAGGCACAAATCATGGGTAACGTAACCCGCAGCCCTGATAGCATGGAAAGCCCGCAGGTAGTTTTTGATGTTTTTTTGAGCGCTGCATGCGACCATCGGAAGCACTGCCGCGCCAAATAGAAACACAAAAAGTACCGAGGACTTGGAATAATAGCAGGAATAGCTGCCCAAAATAAAATACGCGGAAATCGAAAGTCTTTTTTATAGCAAGTGCGCCTAGGCGGATAGGAATCCCTTGCGCTTTAGTTTATCCATAAAGTCTCTGCCATAGCGCAACACCTAAAATGAATAAAGCCCCTACGAAATCGTAAAGGCTTTATTTTTAAGTAGCGAGAGAGAGATTTGAACTCTCGACCTCAGGGTTATGAATCCTGCGCTCTAACCGACTGAGCTACCTCGCCATTCGATTTGCGGGTGCAAAGATACACGCTTTCTGATGTTACGCAAACCCTCAAAGTATTTTTAATTATTTTTTTCGTTTTTGTGGTTTTCAATTGATATTGTTTATATTTCGCAAAAATTGACAAACCTTACCATGGAAATTAAAGTGAAATACGAATTGGAGTTTCCGATAAATTCATCGCCGGCACTCTTATATCAATACATATCAACACCTTCTGGCTTGAGCGAATGGTTCGCGGATAATGTAAATTCGCGCGGTGAAACCTTTGTTTTTATTTGGGATGATACCGAAGAAAAAGCGCGATTGGCCTCGAAAAAATCGGGAGAAAAAGTAAAATTTCGCTGGATGGACGATGACGGCAACGATACCGACTACTTTTTTGAACTTAAAATTATGGAAGATGAAATCACAAAAGATGTTTCGCTTGTGGTTACCGATTTCGCTCCGGAAGACGAACTTACCGAAGCAGCTCAACTTTGGGAAAATCAAGTATCTGATTTAAAGCACGTTATAGGATCTGTATAAAACTTAATTCTAATGTATCTTAGCTCTGAAAATTCAGAGCTTTTTTTATGGCAAATGCATATCCAACTCCGGCACAAATTTCCGAGCAAAACAGAAGCTATTTGTTTGGCGATGGCATTTTTGACACCGTCAAAGTCCGAAATGGAAAATTGTGCTTCGGCGAATTACACTACTTCCGTTTAATGGCGTCACTCCGAATTGCGCGTATGGCTATACCGAAATGGCTCGATCAGGAAACGTACGAATCAATGGTATTGGCAAAAGCAGCCGAAATAAGTGCTGAAAATGCCCGTGTTCGAATTACATTTTTTAGAAATGAAGGAGGTAGGTATTTTCCTGAAAAATCACAAGTAAGTTATACAATAGAAGCTGAAGTACTCGAAAAGAGTGATTTTTCGTTAAATAGTAGTCCCTACGAAGTGGATATTTATCGCGACTTTACGATAACGGCTCAGTTACTTTCAACAATTAAAACTACTTCGAAATTAATTCACGTAACAGCAGCTATTTACGCACAAGAAAACGATTGGCAAAATTGTTTGTTGTTAAACGAGCACAAAAACGTTGTTGAATTGGTAAACGCCAATATATTTATTCGCTTTGGAACTAATATAATTACGCCACCAGTTAGTGAAGGTTGCCAAAACGGAATCATTAGAAAAGTAATTTTATCGGATACTATTTTAAAAGAACGCTTTCAATTGGAAGAGCGACCGGTTTCGGTTTTCGAATTGCAACAAGCTGATGAGCTATTTTTTACGAATGCAATCCAAGGTGTTGGTTCCATAACAAAATACCGCAAGAAAGAATACGAAAATAGTGCCGCTTCGGCTATTTTATTGCGCTTAAACGAGCTAATTGCGCTTTAATTTTGTCGAGGATCTTCGGGTGCATTCGACCAAACGAGGTAGTCGCCGCCTTGTTCCTTAATTTTTTCTTTCCAGAATTGGGCAGTGGGCTTGCTTAGAATTTTATTCTTGTAACTGTTTTGCGTTACAATCCACGCGTGTGCCAACATTTCGCGCTCGAGTTGTTGTGCGTCCCAACCCGTGTATCCTAAGAAAAATCGAATATTTTGTTTCTCGATTTTCCCTGAATTTATTAGTTGTTTGATCAACTCAAAATCGCCTCCCCAAAAAATCCCGTTACTAATTTCAACACTGTTCGGTACCAAATTCGGAATATTGTGAATAAAATAGAGGTTGTCTTGTTCAACAGCCCCGCCGTTATAAACTCGAAATTTCGCTGTAATACCAGGCAACAAATCGCCGATGTAAAAAGGTAAAGGCTTATTAATGATGAAACCAACTGATCCTTCGTTGCTGTGATCAGCTAATAAAATAACGGAGCGATGGAACGAAAGATCACCAATAATCGAAGGTTCTGCTATCAGCAAATGTCCCTTGTCAAGTTTATCCGCAGTCATACCTTTTGCATTTGGATAAATTTAACAAAAAAAATCATAAAATAACCGCGTACTGAGTGGTTAAATGTTAAGATTTAACGCAAGGTCAACTTTCCTGAAAAACTTTTGCTAATCAATTGATTATCTCAGAACATTTATTTTATTTGGGCGTTTCGGCAAAACCCTGCCCAAGTCCTTTCCTTTTGCCGCCACGTCTTCCGCTGTATCTTTTGCCTTCGTATCCTCGGCAAAAGGATGCCGCTTCAGCCGTTAACGCAAAATCCGTTACCAAAAAAGTGCACTACAAAACGATTAAAAACAAAAAAGGCCGTCTCGAAAGACAGCCTTTGTGTATATAGGGGTTGCTATTCTTACAAACCGCCTTCTAATTCAGCGCCTGCTTTGAATTTCACAACTTTCTTCGCTGCAATTTTAATTGTTGCTCCTGTTTGTGGGTTACGACCTTCGCGAGCTGCTCTTTCAGAAACAGACCATGATCCAAAACCTACCAAAGATACACGACCACCTTTACCTAGTGCTCCGGCAACATTTTTAAGGAATGACTCAAGAGCTGCTTTAGCTGCTGCTTTCGAAATTCCAGCTTCTGCAGCCATTGCTTCGATTAATTCTGATTTGTTCATAATTTTCGTTATTAATGTTGGTTAAAAATTCTGTTAATAGTAACAAATTTAATAGTTTATAAATACCACGCAACATTAAAATTCATAGTTGCCGTTAAAAAAAATACAACTTTAACATTTTATCTCTTTTTTGTAAGAAAAAACTTATAATTCTAACAAAAAGTGTACCTTTTGTTTCGGTTCATTCCGTTTATAAAGTCGGTAGCGCGGATTTTTTTCTTGCCAGCTACTTGTAATTCTTCAATTCGAAGTGCTCCACTGCCACAACCTACAAAAAGTTCTTTACCTATTAATTGTAGTGATCCTTTTGGAATATCTTGGCGTTCAGGCACCGGAACTGCGCTGAAAATTTTTGTTTGAACGAGCTCAGTTTCGTCGTCAAGTTGTGTCCAAGCCACCGGATGCGGCGCTAATCCGCGAATTAAGGCATCGACTTCAACACAATTTTTTGCCCAATCTATTTTTGCGTTGTCTTTGTTTAACTTCGGAGCTTCGCGCAGCGCCGTATTTTCCTCTTGAATTTGCGGATTTACCGTTCCGTTTTCAATACAATTCAATGTTTCTACAACAAGCGAACTGCCTATTTCCTGTAACTTATCGTGCAACGTGCCAAACGTTTCCCGCTCTGAAATCGAAATTTCTTCACTTAAAATCAGGGCTCCTGTGTCTATTTTGTCATCGATAAAAAAGGTCGTAACTCCAGTTTTTCGCTCCTGATTAATAATAGCCCAGTTTATAGGAGCTGCGCCACGATATTGTGGTAAAAGCGATGCATGTAAATTAAAAGTGCCGTGTTGCGGCATAGCCCAAACTACTTTTGGTAACATTCGAAATGCCACAATAACAAAGACATCGGCATTTAATTCTCGCAGTGCTTCTAAAAATGATTCGTCTTTCAAATTCGTGGGTTGTAAAACAGGAATGCTTTGCTCCACAGCAAAGTCTTTTACCGCCGATGTTTGCAGCTTTTGCCCACGTCCGGCTGGCTTATCGGCAACAGTTACCACTCCAACAACACGATGTTCCGATTTGGTGATTTGTTCTAATACTCCTTTAGCAAACGCCGGAGTGCCCATAAAAATAATTTTTAAACTCATAGTATTGTATAGGTGTTATCGCTTTGAATTTTAATTTTCTCTTGTTCTAAAAGATGTTGAATGGCCGAAATTAAATCGACACTCTCCATGTTTAGTTCAAGCTCCAATTCGCGGCTTGTTTTATTTTCATGTTGCAATGCTGCGAGTACCGATTTGGCCATTGGTTCTTTCTGCACTACTTTGGAGTTTCTACAAACCGAGCATTTGCCGCATTCGCTTGTTAGCGGTTCGTGAAAATAGGTGGCCAAAGCTTGTTGTTTACATATTTTCTTATCTGATGCAAAAGCAACAACCTGGTCTATGGCAGCTGTTTTATAGGCATTTTCTGCGCGAAGCGATTTTAAAACAGTATTTACGTGATGCATGCTGTCGCGATTTCGCAAAAACCGAATACTGCTGCTGCGCATTCGAATGAGTGTGCTAACCAATTCTTCTTGGGTCATTTTTTCAAACAACTCAATCAGTTCTTTTTCGGACGATTTACTGAGACGGCAAACCTGCGACACGTTGATTTTTACTTGATTGTCGAATATTCCCGGATGTAAACGCAGAAGATTTTCAAGAATGATTGCCGCTTTTTTGTGAATGCTTGCGTAACGGAGAACTTCCTTAGAAGTTGTTTTAAATTGCGCTGTTATCTCCGTTCGGGTTTGCATATCAAATTGTATGTATTGCATTCGGTCTAAAAACCGCAATGCGTTAAATACTTTGATAGCCGACATTTCGTATTTTATACAGAATGCATCGACATCTAGGCCGTAGATTTCTCCAGCGCCGGTGCCGTCGGCAATTACGAAATAGCGGTGTAAATTATCGTAGACTAACTTTAAAAAAGCATCATCAGGCAGCGTTGCTAGAAATTGTGCTTTCACTCGACTGATATCTGCTGTGCTAAATAGCGTTACAGCAAATGCCTCATTACCGTCTCGTCCTGCTCGACCAATTTCTTGGTAGTAACTTTCGATACTGTCTGGTAAATGCACGTGTATAACGCTTTGAACGTCTGGCTTGTCGATTCCCATACCAAAAGCCGAAGTGGCAACTATTGCTTGCTTTTTATTTTCTGTCCAAAGCAAGGCATTCGATTTGCGTTCCATTTCGGGCATCCCACCGTGGTAAAAAGTAGCTGAAATACCTAGCTGTTCGAGTGCAGCGGCAAATTCGGTGCACGCTCTTCGATTTCGAGCGTAAATGATGGCAGATCCGCTGTATTTTTTTAAGATTTGAACAATTCTGAACAATTTATCTTCGCATTCCCAGACGATTATGTTGAGGTTTTGTCTCGAAATACTGCTCGAAAATATTTTGGGATTTTTAAGGTTTAAGCGCTCTTGAATATCTGTTTTTACGCGTGGCGTGGCAGTTGCTGTAAGTGCAATAATCGGTGCGTTTGGTGCGTAGCTTCTAATTTCAGGAATTGCCAAAAATGCGGGTCGAAAATCGTGTCCCCATTGCGAAATACAATGTGCTTCATCAACTGCAATAAGCGAAATAGGCAAGTGAGCTAAATGTCGGCGTACTTCTTCATTACTGAGTTTTTCGGGCGATAAGTAGAGTAATTTGTAGTTTCCAAACCTGCAATTATCGAACAGCCGTGTCATTTCGGTTTTTGAGATACTACCGCTGATTTCCATGGCTTTAATTCCTTTTTCGCTGAGATTTTTGATTTGATCTTGCATCAGCGATACGAGCGGGGAGACAACAAGTGTTATGCCTTCAAGTACCATTGCGGGAACCTGATAACACATCGATTTTCCGCCGCCAGTTGCCATAAAAACGAGTGTGTCGTTACCGGCAAGCACACTTTCAATAGCTTCGCGCTGATTTTCGCGAAACGCTGTTTGGTTCCAGTATTTAAGTAACGTTTGAGTTACGACAGACAATGCTAAGTGTTTTGAGTAATGAATTCAATGCGTTCATCAATGCTACCAAACGGAACAGTTTCTAAATGATAACCGAATCGTTTGTAGGTGTTTTCTAGAATTTCGCCAATTTCTTTCGCTTCTCTAAAACTTTCGTAACGTTCGTTATCAGTTCTGTAAATTTCTTGCCAAGGTGGAAAGAAGAAAATTTTGTCGTAGCGGTATTGCTGACAAGCTTCTATGAATTCTTGCGGGTAATTATCGCCAATATAATCCAAATAAGCTAATACGTCGGGAATTCCACGATCTAAGAAAACGATATTTTTTTCGATCTGATTGGCTTGTTCGTGTTGTTTGATACGTCCTTTGAGTAAGATCTGGCTAAATAGTATCGGTTCGGCAATCCAAAATTGATCGATGCCAGCTTTTTTAGCTTCTAGTGTCACTTCGCGAGACACCTCTTCAAAACAAGTAAAACCCAAGTTTTCAAGTGATTGCAGAACCGTGCTTTTTCCGCTACCCGGCCCGCCAACGAGCGCTATTAGTTTAGATTTTTTTTCCATGCTAAATTCTAATACAAAGGTATAAAATTGACTAATTAACAAGCAGATAAAAACAAACAAAGTTGACCTAAAAATAAGACGTAAGTTTTGGTATCTTTGCCGTTATTAGTATCATGGATAGTAAGACTGAGGAATTTTACAAGCGTTTAAAATTGGAATTGGAAAACGGATCTACTTTTCCGTTGCCTTATTTGTTTAAATTTATTGTTCCATCGAGCAATCAGAATATTTCTAGAATTGAAGCTGCTTTCGATTTAATGGGCGCTGTTATTCAAACTAATACTTCACGAACGGGGAAATTTACGAGTATTTCCGTTTCGGTTACCATGCCCAGCTCGCAATCAATAATTGATAAATACATAGAAGTTTCCGATATCGAAGGAATCGTATCTTTATAAGTATGAATACACCTTACACCAAAGAAAATGCTGCCGATGTTGTGCATCATTTAGAATAC
This sequence comes from Pseudanabaena sp. UWO311, assembly GCA_943371725.1. Lineage (GTDB taxonomy): Bacteria > Bacteroidota > Bacteroidia > Flavobacteriales > Flavobacteriaceae > Flavobacterium. Next base: position 9,122 of record CALRVY020000068.1, read on the forward strand.
AATTCAGAGCGTCAGCATTTGATTATTCCAGAGTATGGACGTCACTTACAAAAGCTCATTGATCAAGCTACGCAAATTGAAGATCGCGTTGAACGCAATAAAGCAGCCAATTACATTATAAACGTCATGGGAACTTTAAATCCGCATTTGCGCGATGTTCCCGATTTTCAGCACAAATTGTGGGATCAGATTTTTATCATGTCTGATTTTAGACTCGATGTTGATTCACCATATCCCGTGCCTAGTCGTGAGGTTTTGCAGCTTCGCCCAGATCCACTGCCTTATCCGCAAAATTTTCCAAAATACAGGTTTTACGGCAATAACATTAAATTTATGATTGATGTTGCCAATTCTTGGGAAGAGGGCGAAATGAAAAGTGCGTTAGTAAAAGTAATCGCTAACCACATGAAAAAAATGTATTTAAGTTGGAATAAGGATACTGTAAAAGATGATGTTATTTTTGAACATTTGTATGAGTTATCCGATGGAAAGATAAATTTGACGGGTGGGGAAGAAGAGTTGGTGCATTCGATAGAACTGATTAAAACAAATCAGCGTATGACTAATAAGGTTTACACCGGACAGATTAAACACAAAAATAAAAACGGCAAAATTTTTAAAAATCGCAAACAACAGTAAGTAGATGGGAGTTTTCAAGATCGAAGGCGGACACGCGTTAAAAGGAGATATCACGCCACAAGGTGCAAAAAATGAAGCACTTCAGATTTTATGTGCAGTTTTACTGACAGCAGATGAGGTGCGTATAGATAATGTACCCGATATTATCGATGTTAACAAACTGATTGTCCTTTTAGGGAATTTGGGTGTCAAGATTACAAAGCACGCCAAAGGCTCGTTTACATTTAAAGCCGATGATGTTAACGTAGGATATTTAGAAACAGAGGCCTTTAAGAAAGAAGGTGGTTCGCTTCGCGGCTCAATTATGATTGTTGGTCCGTTATTAGCCCGTTTCGGAAGAGGCTATATCCCAAAGCCAGGAGGAGATAAAATTGGTCGCCGACGTTTAGACACACACTTTGAAGGTTTTATCAATTTAGGTGCTAGCTTTAGATACAACCGTGAAGATCATTTTTATGGTGTTGAAGCACCCAATGGCTTAACGGGAACGTACATGCTTTTAGACGAAGCTTCCGTTACTGGAACTGCAAATATTGTGATGGCTGCGGTTTTAGCGAAAGGAACTACAACCATTTATAACGCAGCATGCGAACCTTACTTACAACAATTAGCCAAAATGCTAAATTCGATGGGCGCCAAAATTACAGGTGTTGGTTCGAATTTATTGACGATAGAAGGAGTGGAGAAACTTTCGGGTTGTACACATCGCATCTTGCCCGATATGATTGAGATCGGTTCGTGGATTGGCTTGGCGGCAATGACCAAAAGTGAGATCACCATTAAGAATGTAAGTTGGGATAATTTAGGTGTGATTCCGAGTACGTTTAGAAAATTAGGAATCACCCTCGAGCGCCGTGGTGACGACATTTACATACCAGCTCATACCGATGGTTACGAAGTAAAGACCGATATCGATGGCTCGATTCTTACCATTGCCGATGCGCCTTGGCCTGGTTTTACACCCGATTTGCTCAGTATCGTTTTAGTGGTTGCTACACAAGGAAAAGGCGACGTATTGATTCATCAAAAAATGTTTGAAAGTCGTTTGTTTTTTGTAGACAAGTTAATTGATATGGGCGCCAAAATCATGTTGTGTGATCCGCACCGAGCAGTGGTTATTGGCCATGATTTTAAATCGCAACTTAAGGCAACAACTATGTCGTCTCCCGATATTAGAGCAGGTATTTCACTTTTGATAGCAGCATTATCTGCAAAAGGAATAAGTACCATTCAAAACATCGAGCAAATCGACCGTGGTTACGAAGATATTGAAGCACGTTTGCGCGCCATTGGAGCTCGAATTGTGCGCGAGTAATTTCGTTAGTTAAAGGCCATTTTAACCTAAGTTAAAAGCGTATTACAACTGCGAACTGAATCACTTAAGGCAATTAACAGGTAATAGGTTGTAGGTAACGTAGGGTTAAAGTGGCTGTTGCAAAATCTAAAAAAACAAGAATTATTGAAGATTGACTTTTCGTATAATTTGATCGTTTTTCTTCAAACAGATCGTTTAATAAATCCCAGATTTTTTCGCAAATAGGGCGCGAAGCCTGTTGAAAATATCTCTTAGCGTTAATTAAACAGTAGTGCAGAAAAGTTTTGAAATTCTTAGTAAAACAACATTTTCGGACAAATAACGAACTGTGAATTTATCAAAAATCTGCTGTAATTCTCTTTCTGTTTAGAATAAATTCAATATCAAAACTTGTTATTTCAGTATTACTTCGCGCTGAAACGAGAAAATCAATTACTTCCCTGAATTTTGTTATATCATCGGCGGCAACCGTATTGAAATATAGTATTAATGGGAAATACTCGTCGAGTAAACTCGATTCGACTTCATCATTAATTATTGGAGAAGAAAAGAATATCAATATGTCCGCCTTGCAAACTTTTCTTACTGTGAGGAAACACAAAGTCTCCTAACTTTGAGGAAAAACGAAGTGTGCTAATTTTAAGAAAAAAGCGAACTTTCAGGAAAACCGGGTTTAAATGCCTTATGAATTTACTTTGCCGGAACACCGTACAAATCGAAATCAGCTGCGTCAATAATTTCAATATCAGCAAATTCGCCAATTTTTAAATAATGGGCACTTGCGTCAATCAATACTTCATTATCAACATCTGGACTGTCAAATTCGGTGCGACCAACAAAGTAGCCACCTTCTTTGCGATCAATTACACAACGAAACGTTTTACCTATCTTTTGTTGGTTCAATTCCCACGATATCTCCGATTGAATATCCATAATTTCGGCAGCGCGTGCTTTTTTGACATCATCTGGAACGTTATCTTCGTATTTAAAAGCATGCGTATCTTCCTCGTGCGAATAGGTAAAACAGCCTAAACGATCGAATCTCATTTTACGTACAAAGTTTTTCAAACACTCAAAATCAGTTTCGGTTTCGCCAGGATAACCTACAATCAACGTGGTCCGAATTGCCATTTCAGGAACGCGAGTTCGAAATTCTTCTAACAAAGTGGTAGTTTTAGCCTCGGTGGTACCGCGTCGCATGGATTTTAATATCGGATCGGAAATATGTTGTAACGGAATATCTATATAATTACAAATTTTTGGCTCTACTTTCATCAAGTCGAGTACTTCCATCGGAAATCCAGTAGGGAAAGCATAGTGAAGTCTAATCCACTCAATGCCATCAACTTCAACTAGTGCTTTTAGTAATTCTGCTAGCGTTCTTTTGCCGTATAAGTCAAGTCCGTAATACGTTAAATCTTGTGCTATTAATATGAGTTCTTTCACGCCGTTTTTGGCGAGCGATTTTGCTTCGGAAACTAGTTTTTCAATCGGTTGCGATTTGTGTTTTCCCCGCATTAACGGAATGGCACAAAAACTACACGGACGGTCGCAGCCTTCGGCTATTTTGAGATATGCATAGTTTTTTGGCGTCGTTGTAAGGCGTTCACCCAAAAGTTCATGTTTATAATCAGCGCCTAAAGCTTTTAGCAATAAAGGCAAGTCGGTTGTTCCAAAAAACGCATCAATGTTCGGTATTTCTTTCTCCAAATCGGGTCGGTATCGCTCCGATAAACAACCAGTTACGAAAACTTTATCCACTTCGCCGCGATCTTTCTTTTCGGCATATTCTAAAATCGTATTAACAGATTCCGCCTTTGCATTATCAATAAATCCACAGGTGTTTATAACGATAATATTCCCTTCGCGATCGCGCGGTGCTTCGTGCTCTACGTCTTTGCCTGATGCTTTTAGTTGCGTCATTAAAACTTCACTGTCGTACACATTTTTAGAGCAACCAAGCGTTATAACGTTGATTTTATTCTTCTTTAAACTTTTTGTTCTCAAGGTTTCGAAATTGGATTGCAAAAGTACTTTATTTGTCAGAATCTGCCATTTAAAACACGCATTTTGTGTCAATTTAGAAAGCTTAATAATTGATCTCCAAGTGCGTTTTTTATTTGTCCGGTTCGGCATTCCACATTTAGTGGAGTTACGCTTTTAGCTGTCGGGTTATTCGCTGCAAACTGGAGTGTGATTTAAAAATTACGGTCAGAGAATGGATAAACGGCTGATTACAAGGCATATTTTTGAATTTGAGGTATTAAATACGTATTTTTTTAAAAGAGCCTTTTTAATGTCTGAATCATTAAATATAGGTACCCGCTGCTTTTTTCGAAAATTGAAATTTAAATATAATCTTTAAGATGGATCACTCACAAAGGATTACGCACCAAGTACTTGCAAAAAAAAGCTGCGTTTTGGCGCAGCTCATTTTTAAATAAACTTCAGTCTTATTACAGCACAAAAGCAAATGTCAATGAAACATTATTGTTTCTAATGCGGTACTGTGCTGGACTCGTAAGGCCTTGTTCTAAAAATCCAGAAGCTGCATTTCGAGTCATATACGTATAGGCAAGGTCTACTCTAAATTGTTTAAAGTTGTATCCGAGTCCGCTTGAATACATAAACACATCACCCAAAGTCGTATTATTAAAATACGGACTCTCTTCAAAGCGATATCCGCCTCTAACAGACCATTTTTTAATATTGTATTCACCGCCAATTCGGTATTCATTGGTTGCAGTTAATGTGTTTCTGATATTTTGATTTTGTTCGTCGAAGAATAGGGAAGAGGTTGTGAACCTTGAGTTTCCATAGTCTCGGCGTCCATAGTCTAAACTGATTGAACCTTTTTTTCCAAATACGTACGCAGCACTTAGTCCGAGTCTTGAAGGCGTTCGTAATCTGTATGTTGGATAAACAATTGTAACATTTGGATCGGCAAAAAAGCTGCCCAATTCTGCCGTTGTCACGCGCAAAGTTTGGCGGTTTTCGTCGTTTAATCGGAGCCATGTAGGCGACTGATAGCTAAATCCCAGTCGGAAGTTATCAGTTACCTTTCCTATAGCACCCACTTGAAAAGAAAATCCGTTTCCATAAGTATATAAATCATTTATGAAGTTTACGTTCTGTGGTCCAGAATTAGCGTTATGTCCTGGGGAATTTCGGTAATCTTCGTAAAGTGATGTTCTACGCGTGAAATCTGTAAAATGAGAATTAAGGTTTAATCCGAGATACAGGCGATCTTTGTAAGAAGTAGCAACATTAAACGACAGTTTACCATTTAATCCGTTGGCTAATAATGTGTTGCTTTGAAAGTAATTACTTCTTCCGCTAACATTTGATGTATAATTACTTGAATTGCCAACGTTATTTATTAAAAAACCTTCATATCCGAGCCATGCTTGCTGTTCTTGATAATTTAGATCTAAGAAATTATTGTTTTGGATTACGGAAAATGGAATTCCCTGCGCGAAATCTAAAAAATAGCTGTCGATTGAGGTGTTCGGATTAAAACCTTGTGCCGTTTGTGCGCTAATGAAATTATTTTGGTTTTCATAGTTTATCGCTAAACTGAAATTCTTCCAGTCACTTTTTCCACTTCTTTCAGTAAAAACCCAAACGGCACCAATTTGATTGATATCGATAGTACTATCATTAATTCGCGACGTATTTCCAAAATAATTTCCGCGAGCCGATGTATTAAAACTGCTTAGCGTAGCTGCACCTTGGTTGTAAGTAAATAATGCCGATCCTGCAGGGTTTAATGAAATTGCCGACATATCCGCACCAAGGGCACCGAAAGCACCTCCCATAGCACGGAATCGCGCAGTTCCGTTTGTATTATCTAAGCCGTATTGAATTGCTTCTGTTACAGACTGTGCATGAA
>CALRVY020000069.1:0-14726 GCA_943371725.1 Pseudanabaena sp. UWO311
ATACGGAGCGGCTGGAAAAGATGTAGTTCCGCCGAATACCGACTTAGTTTTTGAAATTGAGATTGTAAAATAAATTTAATAGAGGGACAAATCCTGAAAATCCCGGCATTTGCGAAAAGAGTAAGGGAGAAAATTAAACTATGAAATCAAGTATCTTAAGTTTATTGCTCATTTTTTCATTCAACCTTTATGCACAAAAAGGTGGCAAACCTGCTGTTAAAAAAACTCCAGCAAAAACAACTGTAAAAACAACTGCGCCTAAAAAAGCAGCTACTCCAAAACCTGCAACTGCCGATGGTTTGTTTGCAGATATCAAAACTAACAAAGGAACAATTACCCTAAAGTTGGCGTACGATAAAACTCCCGTTACTGTAGCGAATTTTGTTAGCCTTTCAGAAGGAACAAATACTTGGGTAACCGACGAAAAACTAAAAAACAAACCTTTTTACGACGGTTTGAAATTTCACCGAGTTATTAAAGATTTTATGATTCAAGGTGGCGACCCAACTGGAACGGGAAGCGGAAGTCCGGGCTATAAATTTAAAGACGAAATCACCGACTTAAAACACAACAAAGCAGGAATTTTATCGATGGCAAACAGCGGTCCGCGTACCAACGGAAGTCAATTTTTTATCACACACAAAGAAACGCCGTGGCTTGATGGCAAGCACACTGTGTTTGGCGAAGTTCAAGTAGGTCAAGACGTGGTAAATAAAATCGAACAAAACGATATTATCGAAAAAGTAACGATTCGACGTGTTGGAACCGCCGCAAAATCGTTTAATGCAGTTAAGGTAATGAACGATTATTTTTCTTTGAAACCCGAGGAAGATAAAAAAGCAGCTGAAGCAGAAGAAGCCGCTCGCAAGCAACAAGAAGAAATACGCAAACAAAAACAAGCTCAGGAAGAAGAAAGTAAACGTGTATATCGCGAGCAATATAGAGACTTAATCGCAACTACTGCACAGCGTTTAGCTGCTTTAAAAGCAACTGGTTCTAAAACAGAAAGTGGCATTACTTACGTGATTACAAAAGGAACTGGTGCGAAACCAACCGAATCTGAAAGTGTATTCATTCCTTTTTCAGGATACCTACCAGACGGCACGATGTTCGAATCGAGTGATGAGCAAGTATGCAAAACGTGGGGCAAATTCGATGAGAACAGAGCTAAAATGAATGGTTACCGCCCGATTGAACTAAAGCTTTCACAAGGCGGCTTGATCCCTGGTTTAATGGAAGGCTTAAAAATGATGAACTTCGGCGATAAAGCTACTTTCTTCATTCCGGCGGAATTGGCTTATGGAAGTCGAGGTGGCGGAAACGTTATTCCACCAAACAGCGAAGTGATTTTCGAAGTAGAATTACTACAAGAAGCCCCGAAGAAATAACAGCTTATCGCATCAAATGAAAATGGCTGTCGGAAAAAAACCGACAGCCATTTTTTATACTCAAAAAAAGAATCTTAGCGTTTCGGAAAGATAAATTCGTCTTTATCGCTAACCGCTACACCAATTTCCAATTTAGAAACAACACCAAACTCGCCTACCAAATTAAAACTGACGCCTTCAAAGACCAGTAATTCTGTCAAATCCAAACGTTCTGAAAATGGCTTAACGTTGGTTTGCTGCTGAAGCAAGTCGGTAGCCTCCTGCAAATTCATCCCTATAAAATTAGTTTCATGAACAGCAGCATTCGGATTTGAGGTAATCACATAACACAATTTAGAATCCTCAGATTCATAAAATGCCAAACGCAACTGTTGTTGGTTGTAGATGTAAATCAAATCATCGTCGTCATCGGTATAACTATAATCCGGCTTTCCGTACAGATTTTCCACTTCTGTAGGAAGCATCCCAAAGACCAAATCGCCTACGCTCTTTCCTAAAATAATTTCCATAATCGATTGTTTTTACAAAGGTCGGTTATGATTTCTGTAATTCTACGAAATTCTCCCAAAAATTAAGATCTAAAGTTCTATTTTTGGGCTTCGATCAGCAACCCAATACGATGTCGTTTAAACATCCTGAATTTCTGTACTTTCTCGGATTTTTGATTGTACCCATTTTGGTGCATTTGTTTCAGTTACGACGTTTCAAGAAATACTATTTCACGAACGTTAAACTACTGCAAGAACTATCTATTCAAACGCGAAAAAGTTCGACACTTAAAAAATACCTGCTTTTAGCAAGCCGATTGCTTTTACTTACATTCTTAATACTAGCTTTCGCTCAACCTTTCTTTGAAAATGAAAACACTCAAGCTACTGATAACGAACTGATTTTAGTAGTCGATAACTCCTTTTCAACCGGTGCCGAAACTAAAAAAGGGAGCGTTTTAGAATACAATTTAGCAGAGATCTTATCGGCTTTAGATGAAAATCGAAAAATATCGCTGATCACAAATGATGCGGCGTATTTCAATACCGACATAAAAAGTATTCGCAAAGAGGTTCAAAAAACGACAACTTCTGCCTTGCCGTTTGACTTAAACGCTGCTTTAGCTCGATCGTCTGACGAAGTAAAAGGCGCTAAAGATATCGTTGTTTTCACCGACGGGCTTTCTGAAATTAAATTACCGAAAAACGACCCAAATCAGCAGTTGTATTTCCAAATTCCTAAAATTGAATCGGAGCAAAATATAGCTATTACCAACGTTGAACTAACTGAAACACAAGAAGACTTCTACAAAATTGCCATCGATTTGCAAAAATTTGGCGAAGGCGAAGCTTCCACTGCACTTCAAGTTTATAACGGAAATCTCGCGGTCGCAAAATCCGTTGTAAAACTGAACGCGAATACGCAACGAGTTAGCATTACCTTACCTAAACTGCCCTTTTCAGGTTATGTGCAAATTACAGACAACGCATTAGCTTACGATAACACTTTTTACTTCGACATTGCCGCGCCGCAGAAATTTAAAGTCCTGCTTGTTGGTGAATCGGAACGCAATGCATCGCTTCGCAAAATTTTTGGAACAACCGAATTTGACTTGACAGAAACCGATATTCGCGGATTGGATTATGCCGTAATCGGAAAGCAACAACTCGTAGTTTTAAATGAAATTCCAGAATTTACGCCCACTTTAATAACGAATTTGTTGGAAGCAGTGGAAACGGGTGTGAATCTGAGTATCGTACCACGCGAAACGATGACTGCCGATACCTATAAAGCGGTGTTAGACAAACTTCAACTAACGGCGATTCCTGCTGCGAAATCGAAGAAACTGATCACCGGAATCAAATTTGAAAGCGAATTGTTTCAAGGTGTTTTCGAAAAGAAAATCGACAACTTCCAATATCCATTCGCCAATCCAATACTTAACATCAGCGGACGCACTTTGCCATTACTAACTTTTGCCGACGGATCCGCATTTCTGCAAACGGTAAAGCTCGGTCAAGGACATCTGTTTTTGTTTAACACAAGTTTGTCGAGTCCGAATTCTAATTTTTATCAATCGCCTTTAGTCGTAGTAACTTTCGATCGAATGGCAACGGGCAATAATAACGCAGGGTTGCAACAGTTTGAAATTTTTGGCGATCAAGAAAAAGCAATTGAATTAAGTCTGCAAACCGACCAAGTTGCGCATTTGGTTAATCGCATCGAAAAGACGTACGATTTTATTCCAAAGCAGCGCATAAGTGGAAAAAAACTATTCTTGAATTTTGGCGAAGCACCAGCCATTGCCGGAAATTACGATGTTTTCTTTGAAGGAAAATCAATTGATAAAATGAGCTTTAACTACAAACGCAGCGAGAGTAACATTACCTCACGTTACGAAATTCCTGCAAATGCCAAAGAAATAAGTTCGTTTCAAGAGTTGCTGACGGATTTTTCAGCAGCGCGCGATAACAGCGGATTTTGGCGGACTTTAGCATTACTAGCTTTGTTATTCTTGATCTGCGAAATACTGATTCAAAAGTTTGTAAAATGACGATACTAATCAAAAATGCAACAATCTATAATTCGCAAAGCACGTTTCATTTACAGCGGGCAGATTTATTGATTACAAATGGGATCATTCAACAAATTAGCGAGAACATTAATACGGCTGCCGATCGCGTAATCTCGGGAGAAAATCTGGGAGTTTCTGTAGGTTGGATCGATACTTCGGTGCAGTTTGGCGAGCCGGGGTTTGAAGATCGTGGAACGATTAAAAGTGGCTTACAAGTGGCTGCAAATTCCGGATTTACGGGAGTTTTATACGAACCAAACAACAATCCGGCTACCGATACGCAAGCGCAAGTTTTATTTGCATTGGGAAAAGCACAAAATCAACTAACTGATTTACATCCGATTGGCGCACTAACTGTTGACCAAAACGGAAAAGATCTTTCCAATATCTACGAAATGCATTTAGCTGGAGCTGTTGCTTTTGGCGATTACAAAAAAACACCAGACGACGCCAATGTGCTCAAACTTGCCTTACAATACACCAAAGACCTCAACACCACGATTATATGCTATTCGTTAGATAAAAAACTAGCTGGAAAAGGCATCGCATCCGAAGGTGTCGCGGCTACAAAACTCGGATTAAAAGGCATTCCCGCTTTGGCAGAAAGTGTTGAAATAAGCCGAAATATTGAAGTGTTGCGTTACGCCGGTGGTAAATTGCACTTCCCAACCATCTCTACATTGGAAAGTGTGCAGCTAATCCGAAAAGCAAAAGCCGATGGATTGGCAGTATCGTGTAGCGTATCGATTAACAACTTGTTACTGACTGAAGACGATTTTTCCGACTTCGATAGCAACAAAAAAGTGATGCCTCCGCCAAGAAGTACAACCGATCAAGCAGCGTTATTGGAAGGTTTGAATGACGGAACTATTGATTGTATCACTACCGATCACGCACCTAAAACCTTGGAGGAAAAAATGGTTGAGTTTGAAATTGCTTTGCCCGGAAGTATTGGTTTAGATTATGCTTTCGCCAGTTTAAATTCAAAAATCGAAACGGCGTTGTTGATTGAAAAGTTGACAGCAGGACGTTCTCTTTTTGGTATTGCGGAACCTCAGCTAAAAGAAGGTGAAAAGGCTAATCTTACCATTTTTGAAACAGCAGGAAAATCTGCTGTAAGCGCCGAGAATTTATACAGTTCTTGTAAAAATGCGGCACTGCTTGGTTTTGAAACCAAAGGAAAAGTTGTTGGAAGTATCAATAATAATCAAGTTGTAATTCATGACACCACAAGAAATTAACTCCGGAAAAACGGCTGCAATTATCAGTTATATTGTAATTGTTGGGCCGCTTATTTCGATGTCGATTAACGCCGATGACAAAAATCCGTATGCGAGCTTTCATATTCGACAAGGATTGGGATTGACTATAACTTTTATTTCATTGGGAGTAATTATTGCCAATTTCGAAAGCATTCAAATTGCTTCTGCTCTTTGGATTTTCATTAGCGTACTCATGTTTTACGGAATTTTTAGCGCGGCATCTGGAAGTACTAAGCCGTTGCCGCTTTTAGGAAGTTTATTCCAAAAATTCTTCAAAAATTTATAAAATGACCGAACTCTATGCCTTAGAGCGCGCTGCCGCAGAAAAAAACGAAAATTCTCGATTAATTTTTCTGATTCACGGTTACGGAAGTAATGAAGAAGACTTATTTGGCTTTGCACCCGAATTACCTGCCAACGACCATATCATTTCACTTCGTGCGCCCTACGATTTGTATTACGGAAGTTTTGCTTGGTATGCAATAAATTTTGATGCCAACGAAAATAAGTTTAGCGATTTAGTGCAAGCGGCGCAGTCTCGCGACTTACTTAAAGAAACAATCGAACGCTATCAAGCTGCTCATGGCTTTTCGGCAGACCGAACGGTGGTAATTGGTTTTAGCCAAGGAGCGATTTTATCGTATGCCCTAGCGCTGTCATATCCCGAAACGGTGCCCAATATTGCTGCAATGAGCGGCTATTTAAACACGGAAATCGTTTTAAAAGCGAAAGAGAACAGTTTCGAAAAAACACAAATTTTTGCTTCGCACGGGATTGTAGATCAAGTTATTCCCATTGATTGGGCACGAAAAGCACCTGAAAAATTAACGTCGCTCGGTATTCGTCACGAATTTCACGAATATGCCGCCGGACATGGCGTTGCGCCTCAAAATTTCTTTGATCTCTTAGACTGGTTGAAGGGAATTTAAGAATACAAAACGGTATCAAAGCTGATTCTTTACTGATATCATTTGCAATTTTTTGACTTAAATCGTAAAAATTACGGTTTTTCCGTAATGATATGTTCGTTTTTTTCGCGAGCTTCGCCTTAACGGGAAGGGGAATAACGGGTTTATCCCTACGAAAACCAAAACAAAAAATTTTACGGAAAAACCGCATATTTCATCAAATTTTGAAATTTTAACATTTCCTGATTGCTGTGCGAGCTTTATGAACTAAAAAAGCGGACATTCCCAACCAGAATATCCGCTTTTTTTAGTTGAATGTGGACACTTATTTGCTGTAAAGCAGCGATTCGGCTGTTTCGAAATCTACTGTACCGTCGTCGTTGATGAAGTACTTAATTACGGCTTCGCCCCACAAATCGGTGTTGTTGAAATCGACAATAATCCAACGGTGGTTCAAAACTTTCACCTTATTGATTAAGAACTTTTTACCATCGATAGGTTCGTAACCGGTGTACGGATTTCCCGTTGGCTTATCGTTATATGAAATCAACTGCTCTTTCACGAACGGAATTAATTTTTCGGGAGCAATAAAACTTCCGTCGGGCTTTTCGAAATAATTCTGAGCGTTTTGATTGAATTCAAGTGAGAAATAATTCGATTCTGCGGCCGATTCCTCTAAATTTTTAATTTTCTCCGACGTGCGTTTATTAACTTTTGTAAGCTGATCTTGGTTAAACTTTACTTGTTTGGATAGAAAAACATAAGTAAACACGTTGAATAACAGTGCTAAAATAAATAAGTACAAAAAGATGGATTTCTTCATAGAATTTCAATTTCAAGGTTGTCGTATGCTAATTCAATATTTTCAGGTAATGCTTTTGATACACTTTCGTGGAATCCCAAATGGTGGCTAATGTGCGTGAAATAGGTTTTTTTGGGTCGTAATTGCTCAATGATTGCCATTGCTTCATCAATGTTCAAGTGCGTAGCATGCGGTTCGTAACGCAAAGCATTGATAATAAGTACATCCAAATTCTTAAGCTGTTCCAGCGCTTCTGCAGAAAGTGTTTTCACATCGGTCATGTACGCTACTTTTCCAAATCGAAAGCCTAATATGGGCAGATTTCCGTGTTTGGCCTCAATCGGAAGGATTTCAATATCGCCAACGTTAAATGCTTTTCCGGCTTCAATTATATTTACTTGAACCTCAGGCGCGCCGGGATAGCGATTCTCTTCATCGAAAATATAGGCAAAACGCGATCGTAAATTTTGATGTACCGATTCGGAAACGTAAATAGGTAAGGCACCTTTTGTTAAAGAAAACGGACGAATATCGTCGAGACCTGCGGTATGATCGGCGTGTTCGTGCGTGAATAAAATGGCGTCGAGTTTTGCTGTTTGCGAACGAAGCATTTGTTGGCGAAAATCCGGACCGCAATCGATTACCAAAGTCGTCGTCTTAGATTGAACGCGAATTGATACACGCAAACGTTTATCTCGTAAATCGTCGCTTAAACAAACAGGATGCGTACTTCCAATGACTGGAATGCCTTGCGAAGTTCCGGTTCCTAAAAAATAAACGTCTAATTTCGGATTCATGAACGGCAAAGTTATTAATCTGTTTCCGTTTTGGCACGAATTATGCGCATTAGTTATTGCTAATTAAATGCTAACTTTCACCCAAAATAGCAGCAAACGCCAAGCTTTTGTTTTAATTTTGTGATAAATCGTTACAGAAATGGACACCGGAATAAAGTTAAAAGGAGATAAAGTCATTGAACAAGTACCGTCGATTAAAGACAAGGCGCTACGAATCAACTTAAACGAGAACATCTACGGAACTTTTGCAGAAATTGGCGCAGGCCAAGAAACGGTTCGTCATTTCTTTAGATCAGGTGGTTCTTCTGGAACAATTGCTAAAGCGATGTCGGCGTACGATAAAGACTTTTCAGATGCTATTTACGGTGTTGAAGCCGACGGACGTTACGTAACCGAATCGCGTTTAAAGAAAATGTTGAATCACGAAGTTGATTTGATTGAAAGACGATTGAGTCGCGAAAAACATCCAAATAAAATCTTCTTCAGTTACGCCAATACTGTAGCTACGATCGATTTCGCCAAGCAATTTAAAGGACATGGTTGGGTTGGAATTCGGTTTCAAATTGAACCCGATGAAGATTACAACGAAATTATAATCCACATTCGATTTAAAGAAACGGATGCGCGTTTGCAACAAGAAACGCTCGGTATTTTAGGCGTAAACTTAATTTATGGTGCGTTTTATAAATACAACGATCCTAAGAAATTGTTGCGTTATCTGTACGATCACCTCGACAAAGACCAGCTGGAAATTGACACGATTAACTTCCGCGGACCGCGCTTTGCGAATGTCGATAACCGTTTAATGAGTTTGCAGTTGGTAAAAAACGGCATGACCGATGCGGTGATGTTCGGACCCGACGGAAACAACATTTTGCCAGCAGCAATTCTTTACAAAAAAAATATTCTCGCTTTACGCGGAAGTTTCCGACCGGTTACGGTGGTAAACATGGATATGTACAAGAAATCGTACCAAATGTTTATTCAGGAAAATAAGGTAGATGAGAAAAATACCTTGGTTGTTTTCGAAATTACATTGTCGAATTTGCGCTCTGATGGCGAAATTGACGAGCGCGATTTTATGGATCGAGCTGAACTGCTGTGTTCGCTTGGGCAAACGGTAATGATCTCGAATTTTCAAGAATACTATAAAGTTGTTGAATACTTTAGTAACTACACCAAAGCACGTATGGGACTAGCGTTGGGTGTGAACAACTTGATTGATATTTTTGATGAAAAATACTACCGACACTTAAGTGGTGGAATTTTGGAAGCTTTTGGTAAATTGTTTTACCGCGATTTGAAAGTATTTCTTTATCCGATGTTGGGCGAAGATGGCGAAGTGATTAATTCTGAGAATTTGAAGGTACATCCGCGAATGAAAGAATTGTACAAGTTCTTTAAGTTCAATGGAAAAGTGGTTGATATCGACGATTTCGACCCGCAGAATTTACAGGTGTTTTCACGCGAAGTTTTGAAAATGATTGGTCAAGGCAAACCCGGTTGGGAGCCAATGTTGCCACAAGGTATCGCCGAACTGATCAAAAAGCACCGTTTATTTGGTTACGATCCGAATAAAGTGCTGGTTTCGTAGTGAACTTCTATTTATCCTGCGATTTTTCGCGATTTGAAGTGATCGAAAATCAAGATTAAATTGAAAACACGAAGCACGAAAAAATGAGATATAAAAAAACCCGATTCATTTTTTGAATCGGGTTTTTATTTGAAACACAGCTAACTATTTAAGAATCTGCGCCGCGTGTGCTTTTGTTTTTACATCGGAGATCACGTCTTCGATAAGGCCTTGCTCGTCGATTAAAAAAGTAGTTCTGTGAATGCCGTCGTAGGTTTTTCCCATAAATTTCTTTGGACCCCAAACGCCAAACGCCTGAATAACCGCTTTATCTTCATCGGAGATAAGTGGAAACGGCAACGAATATTTGTCTTTGAATTTGGCTTGTGCTTTCGCAGAATCGGCACTAACACCTAACAATTCGTAACCACGAGCTTGCAGGTGTTCGAAATTGTCGCGCAAATCGCATGCTTCGGCGGTGCAACCGGGCGTATCGGCTTTTGGATAGAAGAACACCACTAGTTTTTTTCCTTGGTAATCGGCGGCTTTGTGTACGTTGCCGTCTTGATCTTTACCTTCAAATTGAGGCACTTTATCGCCTTTTGTTAATGTAGTCATTCGGATTAATTTTGTTAATTTGATGAATTGATCTTGGTTACGATTTGTGGTTTGGGAGGCACGGCCTTGATGGACGCGAAAACCCCGCACATTTTACCGCTATGAAGCCGGCGTAAAACACAGCGACGACAGGAGCTCGTGTTTTTGCTTTGGCTGAATTGCGGGAAAATGGAGGAGTTGTAGCAAACAGCAAGAATAGCCGCCAGAAAACCCATCTAAAATTAAAGAAATGAATAAATCTGAACGCGTTTCATTCGTTATAAATACGTTAAAAGAATTGTATCCGGAGATTCCGATACCGCTCGACCACACCGATGCGTACACCTTGCTGATAGCGGTTTTGCTGTCGGCGCAGTGTACTGATGTTCGAGTGAATCAAATAACGCCCATTTTGTTTGCTGAAGCTTCGACGCCGGAAGCGATGCTAAAATTGGGACAGGAACGCATTAAAGAAATTATTCGTCCGTGCGGTTTGAGTCCGATGAAATCGGCTGGAATTTTTGGCTTATCGCAAATTTTACTAGACAAATACAATGGCGAAGTTCCTCAGAGTTTCGAAGCTTTGGAAGCTTTACCGGCAGTTGGACACAAAACGGCCAGCGTGGTGATGTCGCAAGCTTTTGGCGTTCCGGCTTTCCCTGTGGATACGCACATTCATCGACTTATGTATCGTTGGGGATTTTCGAACGGCAAGAGTGTGGTACAAACCGAACGCGATGCTAAACGACTGTTTCCCGAAGAAATATGGAACGACTTGCACTTGCAAATTATTTGGTACGGCAGAGAATACTCGCCAGCGCGCGGTTGGGATTTGGAGCGCGACATCATTACCAAAACTGTTGGTCGGAAAACGGTAATTTCGGATTACTACAAATCGAAAAAGCCGTAATTTCAGCTGATTTTGAAAAGCAGTTTCATAAAAAAATCCGGCCTAAACCGGATTTACTTTTTTAATTCGCGATGATTTCTAGCTGCACATTTCCTACTTTTTTCATAGTCAGTGCTTTGGAATAATTGAGCAGAAACCGAACCGTCTCAGGTTTCGGATGCATGGGTTTCACAGTAATTTTTTTTTGAGCGTAGATTTTTGCCATAATTGTGTGTTTGTTTGTTTAAAACAAAACGTAACAAGTTGGCCAATATTGTCTAATTCGTCAAAATAATTTGATGTTTTTCAATGAGCTTACGCAAATTCATTAGAGCGTAACGCATGCGACCGAGTGCTGTGTTAATGCTAACACCGGTGTGATCGGCAATTTCTTTGAAACTGAGGTCTTGGTACATCCGCATCATGAGCACTTCGCGTTGGTCGGCAGGCAGTTCGAGGATGAGTTTCCGCAAATCACCTTCAATTTGCTCGGTAATGATTTGGTTTTCGATGTTAAGATCGGCTTCTTTTATGGTATTGAACACCGAATATTCGTCGGTATCGCGCACCATGGGCATTTTTTTATTTCTGCGAAAGTGATCTACAATAAGGTTATGAGCAATACGCATGACCCAAGGTAAAAACTTTCCTTCTTCGTTGTACGAGTCGGATTTTAAAGTTTTGATGACTTTGATAAACGTATCTTGAAAGATATCGTCGGAAACGTCTCTATCATTCACTTTCGAGTAAATGAAACCGTAAAGTTTTGATTGGTGTCTGTTGATAAGAATTTCTAGTGCCGATTCGTCGCCAGCAATGTAGTTGCGAATCAATAATGCATCGGGGAGTTGAACAGTAGCCATAACATACTTCTTTTAAAACGTGAGCAATTTTTAAAACTAAAAGTATTGTTATTGTATAGGCGCCTGTTATTTTGATGTTAATTATGAACCAAATGTAAACACATTTCGAAATGAAATGCAAAAAATATCTGAATTTTTAACATTTATAAACAATTTTAACGTAATCGAACCTAAACTGTAATCAAATATTTATTAAAAAGCCGAAATTCTTACACATTTGAAGATGCGAAATTTTGTATCAAGTTGCGTGTCTTAGTAATTGTTTACTAGAATAAGCCTTTTGCCTTTCATATCTTTGCGTAAAATTAGCTTTTATGTACGCCGACATTGCCGAATTAGACTCCAAACACAACATTATCATTAAAGGTGCTCAGATGCACAACCTGAAAGATTTAAGTGTTGGTATTCCGCGAAACAAACTTGTAGTTATCACTGGATTATCTGGAAGCGGAAAATCGAGTTTGGCATTTGATACGCTTTACGCGGAAGGACAACGGCGTTACGTAGAGAGCTTGTCGTCGTATGCGCGTCAGTTTCTTGGTCGGTTAGACAAGCCAAAAGTCGAGTACATAAAAGGTATTGCTCCGGCGATTGCCATCGAACAAAAGGTAAATACCACCAACGCCCGATCAACAGTTGGAACCAGCACCGAGATTTACGATTATATAAAGTTATTATTTGCACGAATTGGCAAAACGTATTCGCCTATTTCGGGTGAAGAAGTGACTAAAGATACCGTAACTTCGGTAATTGAGCGCGTTAAGTCGTTCGAGAATGGGAGTCGATGGTTGTTGTTAGCGCCACTTTTTATCGAGAAAGGTCGCACGGTCGAGCAAAAACTTTCGGTATTACTGCAACAGGGATTTGCCCGAATGCTTGCCGATGGAAAACTGCTCCGCATCGACGAGGTTTTGGAAACGAAAACCAAATTTGAGGTGGGCTTTTTGGTGGTTGACCGAATTGTCATTGATACAGAAAATGCTGATGATGAAGATTTCTTGAATCGTTTAGCCGACGCTATTCAAACGGCTTTTTATGAAGGAAAAGGAAAATGTACGTTGGCATCGGCAGATGACGACGAACGCTATTTGTTTAGCAACAGTTTCGATCGTGATGGAATGACGTTTTTGGAACCTAATGTGCATTTATTTAGCTTTAATAATCCGTTTGGCGCTTGTCCGAAATGTGAAGGTTTTGGCAGTGTTATTGGAATCGACGAAGATTTGGTGATTCCGAACGCATCGCTTTCCATCTACGAAAATGCCGTGTACGCTTGGCGTGGCGAAAGCATGAGTTGGTACCGCGATCAATTGGTAAATAATGCGTACAAGTTCAATTTCCCGATTCACCGTCCGTATGCGCAACTCAGCGACAGCGAGAAAGAACTGCTTTGGAAAGGCAATAAATACTTCGTTGGCTTGAACGATTTCTTCAAGGAATTGGAAGAAAAGAACTACAAAATTCAAAATCGGGTGATGTTGGCTCGTTACCGCGGAAAAACCAAATGCCCCGATTGCAAAGGAACGCGACTGCGCAAAGAAGCAGCGTATGTGAAGATTAACGGAAAATCGATTTCCGACTTGGTAAACGTTTCGATTAAGGATTTGATTCCCTTTTTTGATGGTTTGCAATTAAGTGCGTTCGATGCGAAAGTTGCCGAGCGTTTATTGATTGAGATTAAGAGTCGACTTCGATTTTTATCGGATGTTGGTTTGAGTTACTTGAATTTGAATCGCAATTCGGCTTCGTTATCGGGTGGCGAATCGCAGCGTATCAATTTGGCGACGTCTTTGGGAAGTTCGTTGGTAGGTTCGATGTATATTCTAGACGAACCGAGTATTGGTTTGCATCCGAAAGATACTGAGCGATTAATTAAAGTTCTGTTGCATTTACGCGATTTGGGAAATACCGTGATTGTAGTAGAGCACGACGAAGACATCATGAAAATGGCCGATGTGATTATAGACATCGGACCCGAGGCAGGTTCTTTGGGAGGAACGTTGGTTGCCCAGGGAACGTTCGAAGAAATTTTGAAATCGAATTCGCTAACCGCTCGTTATCTAAATGGCGATTTGGAAATTGAAGTGCCGAAAAAACGTCGAAAATGGTCGGCGTATATCGATATTTTAGGAGCGCGGGAAAACAACTTAAAGAACGTTGATGTTCGTTTTCCGCTGGAAGTACTTACCGTAATTACGGGTGTTTCCGGTAGTGGAAAGAGTACTTTAGTGAAGAAAATTCTGTATCCGGCGATGCAGAAGAAATTGGAAGGTATTGGCGAAAAAGCAGGTAAGTTTGGCGAATTGCAAGGACATTACCACAAAATTCAGCATATCGAGTACGTGGATCAGAATCCGATTGGAAGAAGTTCACGCTCGAATCCGGTAACGTATATAAAAGCTTACGACGAAATTCGCGATTTGTATGCGAAGGAAAAGTTGTCGAAGATTCGCGGCTATCAATCCAAGCATTTTTCGTTTAACGTTGACGGCGGTCGTTGCGAAACTTGCAAAGGCGAAGGCAGCATCGAAGTAGAAATGGTGTTCATGGCCGATGTCTCGTTGCCTTGCGACGCTTGTAAAGGAAAACGCTTCAAGAACGATATTTTAGAAGTGAAGTTTGCCGACAAGAACATCGACGATATATTAACAATGACTATCGACGAGGCCGTGCAGTTTTTCGACGAAAATAAGCAACCTAAAATCGTGCAGCGTTTGCAGCCGTTACAAGATGTTGGTTTGGGTTATGTACAATTGGGACAATCATCGTCGACATTATCTGGAGGTGAAGCGCAACGTATTAAATTGGCCTCATTTTTAGTGAAAGGAAGTACGAAGGAAAAGGCGTTGTTTATTTTCGATGAGCCAACAACGGGTTTACATTTCCACGACATTAAAAAGCTACTGAAATCGTTCGACGCGCTAATCGATAAAGGACATTCGATCATTGTTATCGAGCACAATTTAGATTTGATAAAATGCGCCGATTGGGTAATCGATTTAGGTCCGGAAGGTGGCGATAACGGCGGAGAATTATTAGCTGTCGGTACACCGGAAGAGGTTGTGAAGAATAAGAAATCGATTA
>CALRVY020000070.1:0-14698 GCA_943371725.1 Pseudanabaena sp. UWO311
ACTTCACCAAAAACAAAATTTAGTTTTAGTGAAAATTGAAAGCGTAAAAAGCAGCCGCGTGCTTTTGCGCTAATTTATAAAACGCTAGTTATCTAGCTTTTGTTTTAAATAAAATTTCATCGATTATGAGTGCACCAGCTACTGAAAAAAAACTACCGGTAACCGTTTTAAGCGGTTTCTTAGGCGCAGGAAAAACAACGCTCTTGAACCACGTTCTCCACAATAAAGACGGTTTGAAAGTAGCTGTTATTGTGAACGATATGAGCGAAGTTAATGTAGACGCACGCTTGATTAACGAGCAAAATGCACTATCGCGAACAGAGGAAAAACTCGTTGAAATGAGTAACGGCTGTATTTGTTGTACACTTCGGGAAGATTTAATGATTGAAGTTGAAAAACTTGCCGCTGAAGGCAGATTCGATTATTTACTCATCGAAAGTACGGGCATCAGCGAACCAGTGCCCGTAGCGCAAACCTTTAGTTTTGTTGACCAAGAAAAAGGAATTGATTTGTCGAAATTCAGTTATATCGACACCATGGTTACCGTTGTTGATTGCTTTAACTTCTTCAACGATTTTGGCACCAACGAACTGCTGCGTGATCGCGAACTTACCGACATTGAAGGCGATTATCGAACCATCGTAAATTTACTAACCGACCAAATTGAGTTTGCAAACGTCATCATTCTCAACAAAACCGACTTAGTCGACACAAAAACGCTTGGACTTCTAAAAGCAGCTATTCAAAAGTTAAATCCGACAGCAAAAATTATAAAGTCACATTTTAGCAAGGTTGCGCCAAGCGAAATTTTAAATACCGGATTGTTCGATTTTGAGGAAGCACAGTCGTCGGCTGGTTGGCAAAAGGAACTGGAAGGGGGAGTACATACGCCCGAAAGCGAAACTTACGGCATTTCGTCGTTCGTATTTCGAAATCAAAAACCGTTTCATCCCGAACGTCTTTGGCACTATCTCAACCAAGAATATCCGAGTGGCGTTATTCGCGCAAAAGGCCTGCTGTGGTTAGCATCGCGACCCGACGATGCACTCAATTTTAGTCAAGCAGGCGGCTCGTTGCGCATGGAACGCGCTGGCGTTTGGTGGGCAAGCATGCCTTTTAACGAACGAATCAACTACAGCGCTTTTGTTGAAAATCAGGATTTTATTGAAAGTAAATGGGATCCGATTTGGGGCGATCGCATGAATGAACTCGTTTTTATTGGGCACCACATCCAGCAAGACCAAATGGCGCGCGCTCTCGAAGAATGCCTACTTACCGATCCGGAACAATTGCAATTCGCAAATAATAAAACTTTCGCGGATCCCTTTCCGACACAGATTTAGTTTCCGAATGGTGTCGATTTTTTGGGCGCTCCCCGTCCCACGCCAATCCCACCCACGGGTCAGGCCGTACGCTACCCCGATAGCTATCGGGGTACCACTCGGCAACCGTCGCTCGTGGTAGGATTTCCGCTGCCGTCCTTAGCGCAGAAAAATCGTTACCCACGTATCGTCTGGAAACGATTGCCGCGTAAGCGACGGCAGTGAAAATAGACGGCACCAAACGCAAGTACGTGACGTGGTTTTAAACGGCGACCGAACGGAAGCCCGTTTGAAACCTACGGAACGTTTGCGGTTGGAACGGCTATTGCAACGAACGGCGCGACCCTGACCGTGCACGCATCCTCCGGGAACGTTTGGGAAGGGTTACGCCCTAAAAATAAAGCTAATTCTCGGCTTTATACCGCTTTAACTCGCTTTCGATAATTTGAAAAGCTTGGTCTTTGAGTGCTTTTTTGTCGTCTTGAGTTAAACCAGTTGTTGGCACGGCTCGGTGAACGGTAACCCGCATTTTGCCTGGAGTTCCTGAAAAAAAGGTGTACGAAAAACGTTTCTTATTGTCGGCAAACGAAAGTGGTAAAATCGGAATTTGGTGATCTATCGCCAATCGAAACGCCCCATCTTTAAACTCGTCCAATAAAACCGATTCGTCGTCGGGAACACCGCCTTCCGGAAAAATACAAATGCTCAAACCCTGATTTAATCGGCTCTGTGCGCGTTTAAAAACCTCGCCGCGACTTTTCGAGCTGCTTCGGTCAACCAAAATGCAAGTGCGCTTGTAGAAAAATCCGAACAACGGAATTTTTACCAGTTCTTTCTTTCCCACAAACACAAACGGACTTCGTATTGTGCTGAGCATGAGCATGATGTCGGTCATTGATGTATGGTTGGCAATAAACATATAACTTTTGCCTGGCTCCGGCGCTTCGTGAAAAACGACCTTCGGATAAAAACCCATACCAAACAAAATGACCTTTGCCCAGATGCGCGCCATCACAAAAAAGTACGGATACCAGCTTTCTTTACAAATAGAAAGTAGTAAAAACGGCAGCATGATTAAAATGGGCAACGCCATTAAAATATAAAAATAGATGCGCCAAAGCAGTATCAGAAAATTTTTGAAATACCTCATCGGTCAAAAATAAGCAAACCAAATCATTAAAAAGTAGTTTTTGAACTCTCAAAAAAATGGCATCTTTGCGCTATGGAAAATCAGGAAAAACGCATACTCACCGGAATTCAAAGTACCGGAACGCCGCATTTAGGTAATTTATTGGGCGCTATTTTGCCCGCTATAAAAATGTCTGAGGAAAATTCAACTCCATCGTACCTTTTTATAGCCGATTTACACTCAATCACGCAAATTAAAGACGCGGAAACCTTGCGTGCCAATACCTTATCGACTGCTGCCGTTTGGTTAGCCTGTGGTTTAAACACCGATAAGGTTGTGTTTTACCGCCAATCGGACGTGCCTATGGTAACCGAACTTACGTGGTACCTGAACTGCTTTTTCCCTTTTCAGCGACTTACTTTAGCGCATTCGTTTAAGGATAAATCGGATCGTTTGGAAGATGTAAACGCTGGACTTTTTGACTACCCGATTTTAATGGCTGCCGATATTTTGTTGTACGACGCCACACATATTCCGGTTGGTAAAGATCAGTTGCAACACATCGAAATAGCCCGCGATGTAGCGTCGCGATTTAACCATCAAATGGGAGAAACCCTTGTGTTACCTACCGCAACGATGGAGCAAGAAGCTAGCTACGTTCCGGGAACTAATGGCGGGAAAATGAGCAAATCGGCCAACAACGTCATAAATATTTTTACCGACGATAAGGCATTGCGCAAGCAAATTATGCAAATCGAAACCGATAGTACGCCTTTGGAAGCGCCTAAAAATCCGGATACGTGTAAAATTTTCGCGATTTATAAATTATTGGCAAGTCCGGAGCAAATTGAAGCGATGCGCGTAAATTATCAAAACGCCAGCGGCACTTATGGGTACGGCCATGCAAAACAAGCATTATACGAGCTCATGCTCGATGTATTCGGACCAATTCGAACGCGTTATAACGAACTTATGGCCAATCCGGAATCGGTAGAGCAAGAATTGTTAAAAGGTGCTGATAAAGCACGTGCTACAGCTCAAGAAGTGCTCTCGCGGGTACGTGCAAAACTTGGTTTTCGTGCGTCATTCTCTCACGGAAGTTAGGTCTGCAAAGCAATAGTTTCTCACAGAATACGCAGATTCACACAGACATGCAATTAAAATTCCGTGCGTTTCGGTGTTTTCTGTGCGTAGTAGTTGCTCACAGAATGCGCAGATTTACACAGACATGCAAGTAAAATTCCGTGAGTTTCGGTGTTTTTTGTGCGTAGTATTTGCGCACAGAATGCGCAGATTCACACAGAAATGCAAGTAAAATTTCGTGAGTTTCGGTGTTTTCTGTGCTCAGGGTTTGCTCACAGAATTCGCAGATTCACACAGACATACAATTAAAATTCTGTGCGTTTCGTTGTTTTCTGTGCGTAGTAGTTGCTCACAGAATTCGCAGATTTACATAGACATGCAAGTAAAATTCGGTGCGTTCCGGTGTTTTTTGCGCGTAGTATTTGCTCACAGAATGCGCAGATTTACACAGACATACAATTAAAATTCGGTGCGTTTCGGTGTTTTCTGTGCGCAGTGTTTGCTCGCAGAATTCGCAGATTCACACAGACAAGCAATTAAAATTCTGTGCGTTTCGGTGTTTTCTGTGAGCAATATTTGCTCACAGAATGCGCAGATTTACACAGACATGCAAGTAAAATTCGGTGCGTTTCGGTGTTTTCTGTGCGTAGTATTTGCTCACAGAATTCGCAGATTCACACAGAAATGCAAGTAAAATTGTGCGTTTCGGTGTTTTCTGTGCGCAGGGTTTGCTCACAGAATTCGCAGATTTACACAGACAAGCAAGTAAAATTCTGTGCGTTTCGGTGTTTTCTGTCCGCAAGCGCTAAACGATGATTCTTATAAGTGATTCTTTATCGACTAGATAGCCCGAGTTAAAATTCACCAGCAAACCAACTTTACATCCAGAAAGTCGCAGATACGTCATCAACTGCTTTTTATGGACGTTTTGCAAATTTTCTACCGATTTGATTTCAACAATCACCTTGTTTTCAACAAGTAAATCAATCACATAGGCTTCGCCCAATAATTCTCCCTTGTACATTAATGATTTTGTGTACTGCCGGCTAACCGACAATCCCAAATCCTTTAACTCACGCGCCAAAGCGGCTTCGTAAACGCGTTCAAACAATCCCGGTCCGAGTTCTCTATGAACTTCAAAAATAGCAGACCGAACTACATACGTAATTTGATTAATTTCTTCCATGATGTAAATTTTAAATGGCTTCGAAAAATTTTCCTGGCAGCGGCAACACCAATCCTTTGAGTTCTAGTTCTAAAAGCAATACCGCGGTTTTATGCACAGGTAAATCGCAGTGAATGGCTAAATCGTCGAGCTGGGACTTTCCTGTTTTGCTGAGCGTATCGTATAGTGTTTGTTCGTCGGGTTTTAGTTCCACAAACAGTTGTTTTTGAACTGCCGGTGCGTTCTTTTTTTGTTCCCAATTGAGCAAATACACCAAATCGGCAACCGATGTAAGCAAAGCTGCTTTCTGACATTTAATTAAGTGATTACAGCCTGCGCTGTATTTATCATTTAAACGACCTGGAACTGCAAAAACATCGCGACTGTAATCAAAGGCGAAGTTTGCCGTTATCAACGAACCGCCACGATCGGCCGATTCAACTACAATGGTAGCGTCGGCCAAACCGGCAACAATCCGGTTTCGGCGAATAAAGTGCTCTTTATCGGGCGCCACATCGCTGAAAAATTCGGTTACTAAACCTCCGTTTTCGGAGATGGGTCGAATGAATTTTTTGTGCACCTTCGGATAGATATCGGCAAGCCCGTGCGCTAAAACGCCAACGGTTTGCAAATTGTTTTGTACAGCGAACTGATGTGCCGCAATATCAACTCCGTAAGCAAATCCGCTAACAATCAAAGGGTTGTATGGAACAAGCTCTTGGATAAATTCTTTTAAAAATCCGCTCCCATAATTGGTCATGCGTCGCGTACCCACGATACTAATCACTTTTTGTGCGTTTAAATCCATGTTCCCTGAAGTAAACAGCAAAACGGGTGCATCTGAACATTGTCGAAGTCGATTCGGAAATGCTTCATCGGAAATAAACAGTGGAGTTACGGCAGTTTCTTGCATGTAAACAAGTTCTTTTTCCGCAAGTTTTAAAGCGGATTTGCTCTTGAGAGCTGAAATTCGGAAGTTTCCGATGCCGTGAATTTGGGCAAGGTCTTTCGATTTCGCGGAAAAAATATCGGACGGATTTTCGAAGTGCGAAAGCAACTTTCTGGCGATGACATTACCAATGCCTTCGGCCTTTAGCAAAGCTAAAACGTAGAGTAATTCTGTATGGCGCATATTAAAATATTGAAGCACAAGATACAAAAACAAAAACAGTTGTTAATAAGATTTTGAAACAAAATAGCACATCAATTCTCGAATGCGTATTTTTGTTTTTATGAAGATTGAGCGATTTATTTCTGAGTTGTTGTACCGCTATCAATGTGTGACCGTTCCGGGTTTTGGCGGTTTTATTGCTGAAATCCAGTCGGCAGTGATCGATCCTGAAAAAGGATTGTGTATTCCGCCCAAAAAGACCATTTCGTTTAACGTTAACTTGCGTCATAACGACGGATTACTGGCGAGTCATATCGCTAAAGTAGAAAAGATTAGCTTCGATACGGCACTGAATTTAATTCGCGCTGAAGTAGCATTTATAGAAGATCAATTGGCTGCAAAGCAATCTGTTGAGCTTCGAAATATTGGTGTTTTAGAGCGAACAAATTTCGGAGCCATTCGTTTCGAACCTGCAAACGACGTAAATTACTATACCGCCGCATTCGGACTTTCGAACATTCGAATTCCACAGCGATATGTTGAAGAAATTCAAAATGCTTCGGCACCTGTAATCGAATCTCAACCCAAAGTAATCGAATTAGAACAGCAAAGCCGCTCGCACTTCAATGCTTGGAAATACGCCTCGGCTGCCGTGCTACTTTTAGGAGTAAGCGGTTTCTTTGGCAACCAAGCGTACGACACTTACGTGGAAGAAAAAACAGCCGAAGTTCGCGCGACAGTTCAACAAAAAGTAACGCAAGAAATCCAAAAAGCAACCTTTGTAATTGCGAGTCCATCGGAAACATTATCGCTTCCTGTGTCGACGCCAGATTTTAAATATCACGTAGTTGCAGGTGCTTTTCGCGACCAGAAAAATGCAAATGCCGTTTTAAGCGACCTGAAATCAAGAGGTTTTGAGGCTCGCTTGCTTCCTAAAAATCGTTTTGGATTAACGCCTGTTTTATTTGGAAGTTACACCAAATATGGCGAAGCAAAAGCTGCATTAACACACATTCACCAAACGCAAACACAAGATGCGTGGTTGTTGGTAGAATAATTCAAAGCTCTTCGATTAACCAAACTTAAACCTTTCTTAAAGCATCGTTTGAAAAAGCGTACAGTTCTATACTTTTGCCGAAAAAAATAGTGGTAGCTAAAACACCTTCCGAATCGTTAACGGTATTAACCGACCTCGTTTTGCCAAGCGAAACCAATCCGTTGAACAATCTTTTTGGTGGCGAATTGTTGGCGCGTATGGATCGCGCTGCGAGTATTGCCGCCCGTCGTCATTCGCGTAGAATAGTTGTAACGGCATCGGTAAATCACGTGGCTTTTAACCGCGCCATTCCGTTGGGAAGTGTGGTAACTGTAGAAGCTAAGGTTTCACGTTCGTTTAAGTCGTCTATGGAAATTTTCATCGACGTATGGATTGAGGATCGTGAGTCAGGACAACGCAACAAAGCGAATGAAGCTATTTACACATTCGTAGCCGTAGACGACACAGGACGTCCGGTTGAAGTTCCACCAATCAAACCTGAAAGCGAATTAGAAATTCAGCGTTTTGAAGCCGCTTTACGCAGAAAGCAATTGAGTTTAGTGCTTGCTGGGAAAATGAAACCCTCTGAAGCTACGGAACTGAAAGCTATTTTCAACGACTAATTTCCAGTAAACACAGCTTTTCTTTTTTCGAGAAAGGCTGATGTTCCTTCCTTGAAATCTGCTGTTCCAAAACAGGTTCCAAACAGTTTTATCTCTGTTTCGAATCCGTTCTCGCTGTTATCATAGCCGGCATTTACCGCTTGAATAGCTGCACGAATGGCCGCAGGAGAATTTGCCGCAATTTTAGACGCAAGTGCTTCTGCCTCGACGAGCAACTCCGATTGATCGACTACTTTATTCACTAAACCTAATTGATGGGCCGCTTGCGCATCAATCATCGAAGCCGATAGAATTAACTCCATTGCCTTACCCTTCCCTACTAATTGAGCCAAACGCTGCGTTCCGCCGTAACCAGGAATTACACCTAAAGTAACCTCCGGCAATCCCATTTTGGCGTTGGTCGAAGCGATACGTATGTGTGCCGACATAGCCAACTCCAAGCCACCGCCCAAAGCAAAACCGTTTACGGCTGCAATTACAGGTTTCGACAAGCGTTCAACGAAATCGAACAACAAACGCTGACCTTCGGCTGCCAATGCCGCTCCTTCGCTTACATTAAAATCGGCAAATTCCGAAATATCTGCACCAGCTACAAACGCCTTTTCACCACTTCCGGTTAAAATAATCACACGAACATCTGCTTTTTGTTCTGCGTAAGCGAAAGCCTCGTGCAGTGCTTGAATCGTCGCTTTATTGAGTGCATTAAGTTTTGATGGTCGGTCGATGGTAATGCGAAAAATAGCGTCGGTTTGACTAGTTTGTAAGTTTTCGAATGTCATAGCTTTACGAGTTTTGTGATGGGTAAACGCACGTAAAATGTACTTCCGTGCCCCAATTGTGTTTCAAAAGTAATGGTTCCTGAATAATTTTCGATAATGTTTTTGATGATGCCCAATCCGAGTCCCATACCACTGGTTTTGGTGGTAAATTTGGGTTCAAAAATACGGTCGCTGTTTTCTGGCGGAATGCCGGTTCCGTTATCTGAAACCGCGATTTCTACTTCGTTGGCTACACGTTTAATTCGAACAACGATTTTCTTTTCAACTTGTTCCTCGGGTATGGCTTGAATGCTGTTTTTCACCAAATTCGTGATGATGCGAATAAGCTGCGTACGGTCCATTCGGGTAATGATTTTCTCGTCGGGAAGTTGCAATTCGATGTAATCTTCATTAAAGATATCGAGCGCCAACTCCACGACTTTTCCAACATTTAACGTCTCGTTTTGTTGCGCAGGCATCGAAGCAAAATTGGAAAAAGCCGAGGCAACCGAACTCATGATGTCGATTTGCTGAATCAGTGTTTTCGAATAATCATCCATTTTCTGACGAATATCTGGGTCGTTCGGGTCGAAACGTCGCTGAAAACTCTGTACCGTTAAACGCATAGGCGTAAGCGGATTTTTAATCTCGTGTGCAACTTGCTTGGCCATTTCGCGCCAGGCTTGTTCGCGCTCGCTTTGCGCTAATTTAGCCGCGCTATCCTCCAATTTATCGACTAGCGTATTATATGCGTTTATAAGTAGCGAAATCTCTCGACTTGAATCGTCCAAATCAATTTTCTCGTTTTTCTGATTCAGATTAGTTTCCGTTATTTTATCTGAAATTCGTTTCAAAGATTTGGTAATGAAACTCGACAAAAAGTAAGCCAATGCAAAGGCAATCAGCAACATAAACGAATATACTTGACTCAAGCGAATCAAGAAATTTTTCAATTCGCGGTCGTAAAAACCATCGTCTTCGATATACGGCAGGTTTAAAATACCCAGCGGTTTGAATTTCAAATCTTTAATCTGACTGTAAGACGAACGGTATTTTTTTCCTTCTATCGTACGTACATCCACATAACGTTTTTCAAGCGAAGCACGCATAATGCGAAGAATGTAATCGGGGATAGGTGGCGAAGCTTGATCGACCGAAAACGCACCTTTCGACGACTTTAGTAACTTTCCGTCGAGGCTGTAAATGTTGATTTGCAGCGCATGAATGTTACTCAATTCGTGAATCTTATCTTTAAAAATCAGCGCTAAATTTTCTTCGGTAAGCGGATACGTCGTGTTGGCTAAAATGTAGTTGATGTGTTCTTTGATGGCATTTTCTTTCCGTTCCAAACGCTCGCGGTGATAATCTTTCGCCTCGCGTTTAAACTGAAAAATAGAGATCGACGCCATTAGAACTGAAGCAATAAGCGTGAGTACGATCATCGAAAGAAAGATTCGAATCCGTAGCGACACCCTTTTTATCTTCACCGACTTTAGCATTATGTTCCTCTTTTTGCGCGCAGATTTTTATAAAATTTGAATCCTAACATCAGCAAAAGCGATACCACAATGATACCAACTACTCCAAAAATCCAGTTAAAAGCGTTTTTCAACACCACCAGAAAAACCACGGCAAACAAAATAAGTGTTGCGACTTCATTCCACAATCGCAAAAAATTCGAAGAATGTGGTTTTTCGCCGCGCTGAAGCTTGCGATAAATCTGATGGCATTTTAACTGATAAGCATATAAAAGTGCTACAAACCCAAGTTTTACTTGCATCCAGTCGGTTTCTAACCATGCTCGTCCGACGGGAGTGAAAAACAGCATCCAAAAAGCGAAAATCGATGCTAAAACTGCCGAAGGCCATGTTATGATATACCACAATCGATACGCCATTAATTTGTATTGCGGTTGCAAAATTTGGCGTTCTATTTCCGATTTATCAAAAACTTCGGTCTGGTACACAAAAAGCCGAACAATATAGAACAACCCAGCGAACCAGGTTACCACAAAAATGAGATGCAATGCCTTTAAATACTCGTACATTAGGCTGTTACTTCAGCGGTTTTCGGAGCAAAAACTTTTCCAGTTTCCGCCCAATCGTTAATCCATTCGGCAACCGTAGCACACCAAGTATCGTCGTCGTTTAAACACGGAATTGCCATGAATTCTTCGCCGCCGTTTTCTTTGAATTCGTGATTGGCTTCCATCGCAATTTCCTCCAACGTTTCCAAACAATCCGATACAAAAGCCGGCGTAACTACCGCTAATTTCTTGATTCCTTTCGCCGGCATTTTATTGATTTC
Organism: Pseudanabaena sp. UWO311; assembly: GCA_943371725.1. Lineage (GTDB taxonomy): Bacteria > Bacteroidota > Bacteroidia > Flavobacteriales > Flavobacteriaceae > Flavobacterium. The sequence goes on from CALRVY020000070.1 coordinate 10,535, forward strand.
AACGTCGGTATACGGATCCAACCACTTGTCGCCCGCCAAACGCGATTGAAACGACTGGCTGTATTTGTCTTTTGGAAGTTGCAGCAATTCGGCTACCTGACGTGTAGTTTCGTAACATTGGTGACGGTAACAAAACTCGTGCGCCGGCGATTTGGTGGCACAGCAACTGCTATCCATTTTACAGTGCGATTTCGTAACGTCGGTTTTGCGAATATGACGCTCCGGAATGCCGTGGTACGAAAACAGCAGATGGTCGTAATCAAAACCTTCCAGTTTTTCGCGGATACTTCTCGCTAAATTTTCGATGTAACTTTTTTGGTTGTAGAATGCCGGAACATGGTGCAAATGCAAATCTGGATACTTTTCAGCAACCAACTTCTGCGCTAATTCTACGATGGTTTTGGTGCTTGCCATTGCATACTGTGGATACAACGGAAACAGCAAAACTTCGGTTACGCCTTGATCGCGAAGTGCTTTCAAGCCAGAATCAATAGACGGCTGACCGTAGCGCATCGCCAAAACAACGGGAATCTCAGCTTTTGCCGACACTTTCTTGTGCATGCGTTCTGAAAGAACAATTAGTGGCGAACCTTCGTCCCACCATATTTTTTTGTAAGCTGCCGCAGAACGTTTTGGGCGTGTTTGCAAAATAATTCCACGAACCAACAACGTACGTAGTAAAAACGGCACGTCGATTACGTATTTGTCCATCAAAAATTCATCCAAGTATGGTTTCACATCCTTAGGATTTGGGCTTTTTGGAGAACCCAGATTTACCAATAACACTCCTCTTTTAGATTGTTGCATTGTATATTACTTTAATTTAAGAAACAGTTGGATTAATCGACATCAAATACTTTTTTGGTGTCGTTGCAAATTTTTTCTTGAATGCTGCAATGAAATGGCTTCCGGTGCTGTAACCAATTTTCAAACCCACTTCATTAACATTGTAGGAACCTGAGTCTAAGAGCTGGCGTGCGTAATCCATTTTATAATCAAACAAATAGCCGTAAACGGTGTCGCCGTAAATTTGCTTGAAGCCGAGTTTTAATTTCTTTAGCGTCAGGCCAACACGATCGGCCAATTCTTGCAATCCGGGCGGTTCGGCCATGTTTTGGATTACAATATCTTTTGCTTTTTTGATTTTCATCACGTTTTCTTCATCAAGTAAAAACGGACATTGTTCTGCCGAAGGATCTTCCGTTTTATTGAAGTACAAGCTCAGCAATTCGAACGCTTTACCGCGGTAATACAAGTGTTTGATTGACGGATGTAAGTTATAATGAAAAAGCTGACTGAGCACAATGGCCATCGACGGACTCACACGCGATTCGCCGTAATATTTCTTATCGCGGTTTTCAACTGTAAGAAAGTTTATGTGTTGTGCATCAGAAGAGAAAAGCGAGTGGAATTTCTTTATGGAAAGAAAAGCCGATAAAATCCAGCTGTCGGGAGCAATCTTTAAATGTAAAGGCAATTCTTTTTGCGGATTGTACAGCAAATACGACTGTTCCTCAACTAAATTAAGCTGATACGAGCTCTCATTAAAATGAAGCACAGCCGTTCCCTTCAAACAAAAATGAAACTGAATAAACCCTAAAGGAATGGCCTTTTGCTCTGTTACTGTTTCAGTTGAATGATTCTGAAATCGCAACAGAAAAAAATCGTTCTCAATTTTTATCTCTTCAAATGAACCCATAGCGGTATTTTTTCGTAAGTAGCCTTAAATTAAAACAAGTTATTTATTTAGAATAATTCTACATAAATCATTTTAAAAGGCTTGTCACAGCTGCAAAGTTAGTTGAATTTACGATAAATACCGCGAAATGGTTTTTAAAGGCTAGCAGCGATTAAAATGGAACTTGTAGCGTTATTTTTTAAATTTTGATACACTTATTTTTGTAACCGAATTGCGAAAACTATATATGGAGCAGATTCACACACCAAAACATTCAACATTCTATGTTGTTGGCTTAAACTATAAGAAAGCCGACGCAGAGATTCGAGGCCAGTTTACCGTTCCTGCCGACGCGCAACCGTTGTTGTTAGCACAAGCGAAAGCCGCTGGAATTGAATCGTTGATGATTAATTCTACCTGCAATCGTACTGAAATTTACGGTTTTGCAGAACATCCGTATCAGCTCATTAAACTCATTTGCGACCATTCTAATGGTACCGCTGAAGCCTTCCAAAAAGTGGGCTACGTATATAAATCCAGCGAAGCGGTTAATCATGTTTTTCGTGTAGCAACTGGTTTAGACAGTCAGATTTTGGGCGATTTCGAAATTATTTCTCAAATTAAATTCGCTTGCAACCAGTCGCGTTCTTTTGGATTAATCAATACGTTCCTCGATCGTTTGGTAAACGCCGTCATTCAAGCATCTAAACGCATTAAAAACGAAACCGATCTTTCCACAGGTGCAACATCTGTTTCTTTCGCAGCAGTTCAATACATTTTGCGCAATGTTTCCGACGTGAGTCAGAAGAATATTTTGTTGTTCGGAACGGGAAAAATAGGTCGGAATACCTGCGAAAACCTCATCAAACACACTAAAAATAAGCACATTACGCTTATTAATCGCACTAAAGAAAAAGCCGAGCGTATTGCCGGAAAATTTAATCTTACGGTTAAAGATTTTAGTGAATTACAAGCTGAAATTCAACAAGCCGACGTTTTAGTTGTGGCCACAGGAGCACAGCATCCAACAGTTGATGTGAACATTCTAAACCTGAAAAAGCCGCTTCTTATTCTCGATTTATCGGTTCCTAAAAACGTTGATGCGAACGTGCTTCAAACCAACGGAGTTTCGTTAATTCACATGGATGAATTATCGAAAATTACTGACGATACTTTGGAAAAAAGACGCGCTCAAATTCCGGCAGCAGAAATTATTTTAGAAGACGTAAAGCACGAATTTTTAGAGTGGACGAAAGGGCGGAAATTTGCACCAACCATCAGTGCACTCAAACAAAAATTGCAAGAAATTAAAAATTCGGAAATCGATTTTCAATCCAAAAAACTAATCGGATTTAACGAAGAACAAGCCGAAATCATCAGCAATCGCATCATTCAAAAAATTACTACGCATTTTGCTAACCATTTGAAAGACGACGACACTTCCGTGGAAGAAAGTATCTTCTTGATCAACAAAATTTTTCAATTAGAACAAACTCCAGAAACAGAACAAAAAGCTTCTGTTTCGTTTTCAAATTAAATTTTAGAAAATTGCCCGAATCAAAAACCATCAGAATAGGCACTCGCGACAGTAAATTAGCGATGTGGCAAGCACAAACCGTACAAGAAAAACTGCACGAACTTGGATACAAAACCGAAATTGTTGCCGTAAAATCGGATGGCGACCTAAAGCTCGACAAACCGCTGTACGAACTCGGAATTACTGGAATATTTACAAAGACTCTCGATGTTGCTTTACTGCAAAACACCGTAGATATTGCCGTACATTCCATGAAAGATGTGCCAACCGCGCTCCCACAAGGCATAAGTACTTTTGCTGTACTGAAGCGCGCACAAGTTCACGATATTTTTGTCGGAAATCCGAATGCAAAAACCAATACCATTGCTACGGGAAGCTTACGCCGACGCGCACAATGGTTGCATAAGTTTCCAGACGACAGCACAACCGACCTTCGTGGAAATGTAGTTTCAAGATTGCAAAAGTTAGAGAATTCCGACTGGAAAGGCGCCATTTTTGCCCTCGCCGGACTCGATCGCATCAATGTACTTCCCGAAAAATACGAAATACTTGATTGGATGTTACCCGCTCCGGCACAAGGCGCAATGGTGGTTTGTGGCCGTTCCGACGATGCTTTTTCGCGCGAAGCACTCCAACATTTAAACGACGAAAACACCGCTTTGGCCACTAAAATAGAACGCGATTTTTTGAGAACACTCGAAGGAGGTTGTACCGCTCCTATTGGCGCTTACGCAGAAATTCAAGAAAACACGGTTGTTTTTCACGGAAATTTAGTTTCTCTCGACGGAAAAGAAAAAGTGGAAATTCGGAAGACCATTTCTCGAGACGAAAGCAATCATGCTGGTTCGCTTTTCGCCGAACAACTCTTGCAGTTGGGCGCTAAAGAACTGATGCAACGCATTAAACAACAACTTTCTAAATCGTAATTCGATGATAAGTGTGTTTTCTA
>CALRVY020000071.1:0-14684 GCA_943371725.1 Pseudanabaena sp. UWO311
GACATCGCGCTTTTCGACTTCGCGCATGTTATCCACGTTTCGTTGTTCTAGGAAGAAGTTGATGTCGCCCAGATATTCTTTAATTTTCTGATCTTTAAACTCGTACACAATATTTGCAGTTCCTTGAAGGAAATCGCGGTCGTGCGATACGAGGAGTAGTGTTCCTTCGTATTTCTGTAGTGCGGCTTTAAGTACGTTTTTCGATTTGATGTCGAGGTGGTTTGTAGGTTCGTCCATGATGAGCACATTGATGGGCTGTAGGAGCAACTTACAAAGTGCCAAACGATTTCGTTCGCCGCCGGAAAGTACTTTTACTTTCTTTTCGACGTCGTCGCCACGGAAAAGAAAAGCACCGAGCATGTCGCGCACTTTAGAGCGATTGGTGTCGTTTGCGGCGTCTTCCATGGTTTGTAGCAGTGTGATTTCGCCATTCAAATATTCTGCCTGATTTTGAGCAAAATAGCCTACTTGAACATTGTGCCCGAGTTTGATACTGCCTTCGAACGGGAATTCGTTCACGATTGCTTTTATAAACGTGGATTTCCCTTGTCCGTTTTGACCTACAAAGGCGATTTTACTACCGCGTTCAACGTTCAGCGAAATATCTTTTAAAACTACTTTATCTCCGAACTTTTTGGTGACGTGTTCGGCTTCGACCACTACTCGGCCTGGAGTCACAGAAACTGGGAACGAGATGTTCATAACCGCATTATCGTCTTCATCGACTTCGATGCGTTCTACCTTATCGAGTTTCTTGATCAGCGATTGTGCCATGGATGCTTTGCTGGCTTTGGCGCGGAATTTCTCGATTAGTTTCTCAGTTTCTTCTATTTTCTTTTGCTGATTTTTTTGCGTAGCCAGTTGCTTTTCGCGAATTTCTTGACGAAGCGTCAGATATTGCGTGTACGGCTTATTGAAATCGTACACTTTACCTAGAGAAATTTCAAGCGTTCGGTTTGTGACGTTATCGAGGAACATCTTATCGTGCGAAACGATAATTACGACACCTGGATACGATTTTAGAAAGTTCTCGAGCCAAATGATACTTTCGATATCGAGGTGGTTTGTAGGTTCGTCTAAGAGAAGAATATCGTTGTTTTGAAGAAGCAGTTTTGCGAGCTCGATTCGCATGCGCCAGCCTCCAGAAAAAGTGTCGGTTTTGTTGTTGAAATCTTCTCGTTTGAAGCCCAAACCAAGAAGAATTCTCTCGGTATTACCCACGTAATTGTATCCGTCCAGAAGTTCAAACCGGTGCGTTAGATCGCTTAAATCTTCGATGAGTTTTGCATAGGCATCAGACTCGTAATCGGTACGTGTTTGCAGTTGTTCGTTGATGTGATTCAACTTGCGTTCGACTTCTTTGATTTCGGTAAAGGCTTGATAAGCTTCCTCGAGTACGGTTCGGCCTTGTTCGAAGTCGATATCTTGGCGTAAGAAACCGATACGTACTTCTTTTTCTGTGGCGATCACTCCGGAATCGGGTTGTAGGTCGCGACTTAAAATTTTGAGCATTGTCGATTTCCCGGCACCGTTTTTTCCTACTAGTCCGACGCGATCGCCGGCACCAAGTCTAAACGTTACTTCTTCGAAAAGATAAGAGCCACCAAAAGAGACCGACAAGTTGTGAATATTTAACATTGTATGGAGATCGAAAAATCGTAAATTTGTGTGTTATGTAAGGTCATTACATGATTGGGGATTATTTTACTGTCGTTAAGCAAGTCATTGCTATTGTTTTTAAATCGAATAAACTTGATTATTCATTGGTCGAATTCATTTGCAAACAACCCTTTTTTGACAATCAGATTTTCTACTTAGAGTTTATGACTTAAGCAAAAACGAATGAATTTAAAATCGAATGCAAATGTTAAAAAAAGGAACGAAACAATATAGTATTTTAACAGGAACTTGTCCGCGTTGTCAAGAGGAAAGTATGTATATGAATAAGAATCCGTATGTGATGACGGAAATTATGGACATGCACGAAACTTGTTCGCAATGTGGTCTTCGCTACAAAATGGAACCAAACTTTTTCTTTGGAGCGATGTACGTGAGTTACGCCTTGGCAGTGGCTGTTGGTGTAGCGGCTTTCGTAGTAAGTTTTCTATTAATTGGTACAACGATAAAAACATCGTTCATTAGTATTGTAGTAGCTCTTGTGCTTTTAATGCCGTGGATCATTCGAATGAGCAGAAATATCTACATTAACTTTTTCATAAGTTACGACGCTACGGCATTGAATTCAAAAAGCGATCCACATTTAAAGCCTGCGGAATAGTTGTTTTTTTGTAGATAGATTCGTAAAGAAGCTTTGACATACTTGGCCCAAGCATTACGCCTCTAGTACCTAAGCCATTTAGAATATGCAGCTGCGGGAAATCTGGGTGCGTACCTACAATTGCTTTACGATCTGGCGTAGTAGGACGAACCCCAGCCCATTGATCAATAACCGTGAAGTTGCAAGTAATTACGTGTTTTAATCGTTCAATTAACTCGATTCGTGCTTCAGCTGTTGTTTTTTCGGTTTTATCTGTCCATTCGTACGTTGCACCTACTTTAAAGCGGTTGTTGCCTAACGGAAGAATAAAAACGCCACTATTAATAATTTGCTTTAATTCTAATGCTGGAGCTTCAATGGTAATACCTTCACCTTTGGTTCCCGGAACAGTAACGAACTTAAAGAAGGGATTGGAATTTACTCCATAGCCTTCAGCAAAGACGATATGTTTTGCTTTGATATTCTGGTAAGAAATATCAACAGAAGAAATTGTCAGATCAGAGTACGCAAATGACTCTGCTCTAAATCGATCTAAATTTGCAAGATATTCGTGAAACGCACTAATAAAAGTATCCGTATCTACGTAACCTGTAAAATTTACAACTCCAAATTGAAAAGGACTTTCTATACCACCAATAGAGTTAGCCAACAATTGAGTAGACAAAATTTCTTGAAGCTGAGGTTTATCGCAGTGTTCAAACCACTCGTTTTGTTCCGCTGTACTAACAAACTTGCGTAGAGTACTATTTTCATAGTGAAATTTAGCTTCAAAACGCGTTTCCGCCTCTCCATAGAATTTCCTAAGAAATTCGATTTGTTCAACAGCATCTTGAAGCGGCTTATACCGTTTAATAATTAAAGGATTGTATAGTCCAGCCGCAACTCTACTCGACCGCCATGTATTGTCTGAAAAAAGCACGAAACTCTTATTATTTTGAAGTAAAGTCTCTGCAAAAGTCAAACCAGCTAATCCACCACCAACTATGATAAAATCAAACTCTTTCATACTACAAATAAACAAAAACGGCCGGTTAAAAAACCAGCCGTTTGTATAACATCAGTGAAAACTAGTAGTTCCACATATCTTGTTCGAAATTTCGAATCTTTTCTTTAATCCGATCAGACTCTAAAAGCTGCATCTGCGCATTGTCTTTCATATAATCTTGAATCAGACGATCGCCGTAAACGTTTTCTTCTTGATAGATAACCGCATTGAAACGACGCGAGTTCAGCAGCACATCGAACGATATTGGCATAGCCGAATTTCGATCGTTAAAAGCATTATTAGCATGAAGTACATCCCGAACTGCTGGGAAATATACCCAAAATAACTCAATGTAATCTACTTCATCTTTACCCACAGTATAAACGTCTGGCGTCACAGGGCAAATTCCTAAAAGACGATACTTCATTTCACCTTGACGCTTGTCAAAATACCAGTAACCTTTTATTTTGTATGCGTCAACATCTTCACCAGTGATGTCAGTCTTTACGATGTACTCAGGAGATATAGGTAAACCAGCATTGTACTGCTCTCTACCAGGATCTGTAGTATCAATACGAGATAGTGACTTTTCTATATCGCTAAGTGTCTTTTTAGTGTTGAAATAGCCATCGGTATAGACTTCAGTAATTTTACCATCCTTCATACCTTTAGTAAGTACATCGTACAAGTTACGACGGTCTTTACCAATATTAGCTGTATCAATAGGATAGTACAATGGGAAATTGATACGCTCATCTAAATCGATAAGTTCCCAAACTGCTTTTCCAAACATGATATCACGATCGTGCACATACCCATAAGGAAGCGGCTTATCGTTATCCGAATTCAATTGCGCAGCAGTTTTCTTTCCGATTTCATCAGGTGTTTTTGCATTGAGTAGGTTAGATTGTGCAAATGAACTTGCAAAACCTACCACTACCAAGACAATACTAAAAAGATTCTTGCGATTCATATCTAAAAATTTGTGAATAGATAACGACTATCCTAACTGATTATTGTATTTCGTAAATAACAACTGAAGTTCTAGGCAACATTAAGCCTTCTGCTCCAACTAATTTTACTTTGATTTCAGAAATTGTAACTTGATCACCGCGACCTGCTTTTGACAGCGCAGCTACCGCTTGTGAATTCAATTTATTTCCTTGTACTACGACAGTACCTTGTCCTGGAACTTTAATGTTAAAACCTGTTACATTTAGATTCACATCGAAGTCGAAGTCTAATAATTTAGCACCAACCGTTGATGCTAATAAACTTGCCTTTGGTCCCTTCACAACACCATACTCTCCTCGAATGGTTCCCGTAGGAGCAGGAATACCTTTGATACGAAATTTCTTAGAGTCTGAAACTGACGACTTATCTGGTAGTGTCGCTGTAACCTTAATCATTACCTCGGTTCCTTGTTGCGGTTTCATAACAAACTGCCCTGGCTTACCAGCAGGTCTAAGTCCTGGGGCATCCGCCTTAACTTTGTCGGCTGAAACACCTGCAAACGAAATTGTCATTGGGTTATCTAGACCACGATATACGACGTTCATTTTGTCGGCAGAAATTGTCGCCTGGTTTGGCTTAGGAACAACCACGTAATTTCCTTTAATAGGAAGGCTTACAACTTTTCCATTCTCATCAAAGTTGAATGAACCAGTGATTTCGTGCTCACCAACATTACCTGCGCCGAATGAGAAGTTTGCTTGCCCAGCTTCAGCTTTAACCGAACTTCCGTTTACTATAACAGACTTAGCAACTAAGTTAGGGTCAAATTTTCCTAAGATAATTTTCCCTGTTACCGCCTCACCTTGAAAGTAGGCAGTTTTATCAGGTACTACAATTGGCTGATATGCTGTTAAACTAGCTGCGGCAACAAGATCTGTTTGGAACATGCCGGCAATGATATCACTTTCAGTGGTTTTAATATCAGACTGAATCTGTGACAATTTTGTAATCGTTGCAATCAACGGAAAACCTTTAAAATTGTAATCCAGCCAACCTAAAGTTGTACCTGCTGATTTTGAATTAACAGGATTTGTTGCAAAACGATTTTGAATTTTCTTCAGTTCTGGTTCGCTGATTGCAGATCCACCAATAGACTTAACTTGCGCGACAAAATTTGACATTTTATCCAAGAACTCTTGCCCCTTTTTACTTGGCTTATCTCCCTCAAACCAATACTCATCTACCGCATCACCTTTATCCATACTTTCGAATGGCAAGTTTCCATCAGCGTCTTTTTCGTACTCTTTAGTAAATTGAGTCTTCAAAGATTCGATGTAAGTAGTAAATTCTTTACTTAGAGCACGTATCTTTTCAACTTTTGCTTTTTTATCACCAAACTGTAATGGCTGGTCTTGTGCTTTTTGTGCCAATTGTTGAAATGAGGTCTCATTTCTTAAATCTGCAATAGCATTAGACTCAATGATTTTATTATTTAAAATTCCAAAAGCTGATAATACTTCTTTCGACATGTTCAATGCCAACATAGCGATGAAAACCAGATACATCAGGTTAATCATCTTCTGTCTAGGGGTTAATTTTCCTCCTGCCATTGTTTTTCTTAGTTATTTCGTGTTTTTAATAATGATTAGTCAGGTGGTTAAAAATTAACCTTTGTTCCCCATAGCAGATAGCATTCCGCCATAAACATTATTAAGTGTAGCGATATTTGCAGTCATTGCCGCCATTTGATCTTTCAAACGTGAAGCGTTATCAGCGATTTCTTTGTTAGCCTCTGCATTGCGGTTAGCACTTTCTAATTGAATTTTGTACAAGCTGTTCAAAGATTCCATTTGAGCAGCAGCTAATGAAAGTTCTTCGCTGTATTTTTTAGTAGCAGCAATTCCGTCAGCAGCAGGAGAAATACCCTTAGCAGCGCTCTCGAAATTTTTGATGCTGTTCCCTAAGCTTGCCATCAACTCTCCGTCGATTTTAGCTTCTTTCAATAAATTATCTAATTTCTGAGAAAGCAATCCCTGTGGGTCTTTTGCCTCTTCTTTTTTGCCACGCTCTTTCGCTTCACCACCAGCTAATTCAGGATACACTAATGACCAATCTAATTCTTTATCAACTGGATCAAATGCTGAAAGTCCAAAAATAAGTGCTTCTGTACCCAGACCAATAATAAGCATCAAACTAGCCCCGGGCCAGTGCATCAACTTGAATAATGCTCCGATGATTACCACTGCCGCCCCCATACCGTAAGCGAAATTCATTGCTTTTTTGCTTAAAAATGCCATAATAAATAGTTTTTGTTTAAGAGAAAATAAAATAAATTGGTTAAAAGAGTTTAATTTTTAGGTGCGTTACCTGTTACTTGCAGACCCATGTAATCTTGAACTGTTCTGAAACCGATGTAACTTCTAGCAGTATCAGCATATTCAAAGTCGCGGGTAGCCACTTGTAAGTAGTAACTAACGTCTTTCCATGATCCACCGCGAACTACTTTACGCAAGTTTTTAGTGTCTGGCACATTTGGGTTCATTGTACTCACGTACTCGTATGCACCTGGATCATAAGAAGAATCTGTCCACTCGGCCACATTACCTGCCATGTTATACAAGTTGTATCCGTTTGGATCGTATGACTTCGCTTCCACAGTATATAGTGCGCCATCGGCTGCGTAGTCTCCACGGTTCGGTTTGAAGTTAGCTAAATAACAACCTCTATCGTTTTTAGCATATGGACCTCCCCAAGGATAGGTTGCAGACTCTAGACCACCTCTCGCAGCGTACTCCCACTCTGCCTCCGTTGGTAAACGGAAAGAGTTTACGAAATCTTGCTTTTTCTTCTTCGACTTAATAAAGTTATTTTTATTCAAAGTTCTCCAAGCACAAAATGCTTTTGCTTGCTTCCAGCTAACTCCCACTACAGGATAATCCGCGTAAGCTTGGTGCCAGAAATAATCATTGTGCATTGGCTCATTGTATGAATATGCAAAATCTTTAATCCACGCTGTTGTGTCTGGATACACTTGAACTTGCTCATTTCGGATAAAATCTTTACGACGACCTACTTTAGCTTTAGCAGCAGCCTGTATATCCATCCATGAGTAACGGAATTTCAACTTAGAAACGTCGATAGTTCTTAATCCATTGTATGCCTCTGCTACTGGAATATACATACTATCCATTACCTCAACGTAATTAGCATCCGGATATTTTTGTACATCTGTTTGCAATTTAATTTTTCTGTTGAGCTTTCTACCCGCATACATATCCTCATCGGTTCCTACGCTGTAGTAGTTTTCGTACATATACTTATCGTAAGCCGACATTTTTGCAGGATCGGCATCTGCGAAAGCGTAATCATTAATGCTTCCACCACCTCTTTTACCGCCACCACCAGTAGCAGCACCGCTAGCAGCAGCACCACCGCCACCACCTACTTCGTCAGCCATGATTGCTAAACGAACGCGAATGATCGAATCTTTAACCCACTCTACAAACTGACGATATTCGCTGTTTGTAATTTCAGTTTCATCCATATAAAATGAACGAACGGTTACAGTTTTGGTAGGGGCATCACCAATGTTTGCCAAATCATCATCTGATTTACCCATGATAAAAGAGCCGCCAGGCACCAAAGTCATCCCATAAGGCTTCTCTGGATTCCACTTCTTCCCTTTTACACCTACAAGCTCTCCCTTGTCGCCGGAACTACAGCTAAACAACAGTGAGGATAATGCTGCAAACGCAATGAACTTCTTCATATAAATTCGGGTTATTTTGTATTCTAATTTTAAGGGCGTAAACCTATCTAATATTTTTTGAATAAACAATTAATTTACTAACAAAAAGCTAATTTAATGTGAAATCAATTACTGTAAATACTGATTCGTTTGTGATATTTCAGCAAACAAATGTTTTTACACAATAGCTTTTCTAACTGCTTTCCAATACCTTTCGGGTATATCTTGCTCGCATGCTTGCAAATAATCATCGTAAGAACAAGGTAATAACGACGTCTTTTTTGTTTTAGTATGTTTTAACACATTTTCAATTTCGATCCACCAGCGACCCGTCTTATCACTCTTGTAAAAAACCATTTCAGTTCCTTCATTTGGAACAATATATCTAATATAATTTTCTTTACTACCGAACGGATAATCGCCAGCGCGGTATTGAAAACCATCGATGAAATACCAAATCATTTGGGAGATGAGCTTCAATTCACGTAAATTCCCTGTGAGATTAAACAAACCTAGAGCTGAAGTTTTATCGCTGATTCCTGCATATCGTAGCAAAGCGCAAATTTCTTTACCTGAAAAACCATTTGGTTCACCTTGCGCATTAGCTGTTACATCCGCAGAAACCGAATTGATATCGACACTTATTAAATCAGCATCCCGAAATACGGGCTCGGCTAATTCTAATTTGTTACTAATTTCTCCTAAACGATACGCCTCAAAGTACAGTTTGTCGATTAAATCAATCTCTTCTTGCGAATTATAATACGTCTGAAAACCTAAATTGGCATAATTAAACAAATTATTTGGCTGCTCTAGGATTATTTGAGAAAGATACGAATTTGCTGTAATTACATCCGGTTCTTTACCCAAATCAAACTTATAATCGATAGCAACTAAATTCACCATTTGATCCAACTTGTCGTATGAACGATACATCGGATAGGTTAAATCCTGTGATCCTCCGATAATAATTGGGATGACCCGCTTTTTGATTAAATCAGTACACAAGCTTTGCACCACAAAATACGTGTCTGCGGCACTTTCACCTGGAGTTACGCTGCCTAAATCCGCAATAGAAGAAAGCCAATTGCCCGGATACATTGAATAAAACTGCTGACGCATTTTATCTTCAAAGCCCAATTCGAATTCTTGTTTGCTGTTTCTGTATTCTGGAACGAAAACAAGCGCCAATTTCACTTGCTCTAAATCTGGAAAATCGGTTTCAGTATGCTGTACTATTTTTGCTCCCAATTGCTGCATGTTGCATGATTGAGCAAAGACTACCATTTCTTCAGAAACAGGCGTTAAAAAATCAAGACCCGACATTGCTTATTTTGATTTTTTAGATTTTGGAGCTGCTTTTTTTGCCTTCGGCGCTGCTTTCGCTGGGCTCTTCTTCGCCGTTGCGTTTTCAATCATAGCTTTCACTTCTTCTAAAGTCAATGCTTCAACTTTAACGTCTTTGTTCAGCTCAATTTTAGTTTTCCCTTTTATCAACGTTGAACGTCCCCAGCGCGCTTTTTCAATAATTATTCCTTCGGCTGGCCATTCTCGAAGTACTTTCTCTTCCTCTTTTTTGAGTTTATCGTGAATCAATTCTTCGATATCTTTTTGGGAAAGTGCGTCGAAATTATATTTTTTAGAAACGTTTATAAACATACCGTTCCACTTAATAAACGGACCAAAACGACCTACTCCCTTTTGAACAGGTAAGTTATCAAACTCTGCTACAGGAGCATCAGCTTTCAGTTTCTCATTAATATATTGTTGCGCAAGAACATCGGTTACATCTAACGGATCTACTCCTTTTGGCAACGATACAAATGTCTTTCCGTATCGCACATACGGTCCGTATCTTCCAGAGCTTACTTCCACTTCTTCGCCGTTGAAATCGGCTAATTTCTTTGGAAGCAAGAACAAATTAAGTGCATCTTCTAGCGTGATCGTTCCAATATTTTGTTCTTGACGTAAACTTGCAAATACCTTTTGTTCATCGTCGGGTTCACCGATTTGAGCCATTGGCCCGAACTTTCCTAAGCGCACGCTCACAGGTTTTCCCGATTTTGGATCGATTCCAAGAATACGTTCCCCACTTTCACGTTCAGCATTAGCTTCTACTTCTTTGACATTTGGATGAAACGTACTGTAAAAATCTTGCATCATGCGCGACCAATCGATGTTTCCTTCAGCAATTTCATCGAAATCTTGTTCCACTTTTGCCGTGAAGTGATAATCGAGAATAGCGCTAAAGTTTTTTACTAGAAAGTCGTTTACAATAGTACCGATATCCGTAGGAACCAATTTCCCTTTGTCGGAACCTGTATTTTCGGTGAGGGTTTTAGAAGTAAGCTCCTTGCCTACTAATTCAAACTGTCGGTATTTGCGTTCGGTACCTTCGAGCGTACCTTTTTCAACGTATTTTCTATTAATGATTGTAGAAATCGTTGGCGCATACGTTGACGGACGCCCGATTCCTAATTCTTCTAATTTTTTAACTAAGGATGCTTCGGTGTAGCGTGCAGCTGGACGTGAGTAACGTTCGGTTGCAACTAGTGCTTTACGCAGAAGCGATTCGCCTTGTTTTAATGCCGGAAGCATACCTTCTTGTTCTTCCTCATCGTCGTCGCTGCCTTCAAGATATACTTTAAGGAAGCCATCGAAAAGAAGAACTTCACCTGAAGCTTGAAATAACTCGCTGTGATTATTGGCTTGAATTTGAACGTTTGTGCGTTCCAGCTCGGCGTCGCTCATTTGCGAAGCGATGGTTCTTTTCCAGATCAGGTCGTACAAACGATCTTGGTCGCGATCGACGGAAATCGTATGTCGCGCCATATCAGTAGGTCGAATGGCTTCGTGTGCTTCTTGAGCTCCTTTCGATTTGGTGACGAAGCTGCGTGATTTTGAGTATCGTTGACCGTAGGAACTAACAATTTCGGCTTGTGCTGCCGCTAAAGCTTCTTGACTCAAGTTTACGCTATCGGTACGCATGTAGGTAATTAAACCTGCCTCGTACAAACGTTGCGCGATTTGCATCGTAATTCCTACTGGCATGTATAATTTGCGCGCTGCTTCTTGTTGTAAAGTGGAAGTGGTGAAAGGAGCCGCGGGCGATTTACGTCCAGGTTTGGTTTCCAACGAAGCTACCTGGTACGATGAATCGGCATTTTGTTTGAGAAACGCTTCGGCTTCTTCGGCTGTTTTAAATGATTTTGGAAGCTTCGCTTTTACGACTTTCCCGGCTTGATTGGTAAACTCGGCTGCTACTGAAAAGCTCGCAACAGGCTTGAATTCGATGATTTCGCGTTCGCGTTCAACGATTAAGCGCACAGCAACCGACTGCACGCGACCGGCAGATAAACCGCTTTTAATTTTGCGCCACAATACTGGAGATAATTCGTAGCCCACTAAACGGTCGAGTACTCGACGCGCTTGCTGTGCATTAACCAAATTGTAATCGATTTCTCGTGGATTTTCGATGGCTTTTTGGATCGCCGATTTAGTAATTTCGTGGAAAACGATTCGTTTGGTTTTCGACTTATCGAGTTTTAGCTCTTCGGCCAGGTGCCAGGAAATGGCTTCTCCTTCGCGGTCCTCATCGGAAGCGAGCCAAACCGTTTCGGCGGCTTTAGAAAGCGATTTTAATTTGCTCACTAAGGCTTTTTTGTCTGGAGAAACTTCGTAAGTGGGTTTAAAACCTTTGGTAACGTCGACCCCAATTTCCTTTGAAGGTAGATCGGCAATGTGGCCGTAGCTGGATTCCACCTGAAAATCTTTTCCTAGAAATTTCTCGATGGTTTTAGCTTTTGCGGGTGATTCGACTATTACTAAATTTTTTGGCATAGGTTGCGTTGCTTTTGTGGGCAAAAGTAATTGAAAAAAAATATTATCGACTCGCGAACGCATTTTTGACAAAAATTTGATAGATCCAATTTGTCTAGTACCCTATTATTAGGTACGATTTTCGGTAACGATTTTGTGCCGCCGGTTGCAGTGAAAAGCTTGCTGAAAGGTAGGCGGTTGCATTTTGAAGTTGGGAAATGCGACCAACGGAAGCACTTGCCCAGCGATAAAATGCCCGACAACATGAAGCAACTTGCAACGAAAAACGGCAAAAGGCACCCAAATCAATCTTCTGCCACATTGTCAGTCGACCGAAATAGTATTATCTTTGCACTCAAATTGTAAAGCGCGCCTGATGGAGAAAGTGATCGATGAATCGATTCAGGGTTCGGCACTCGACCTAGTTTCGAAGCCTGAAAACTCTAAGAAATTATTTATAGAAAGTTACGGTTGTCAGATGAATTTTTCGGACAGCGAAATCGTTGCGTCTATTCTTGCTGAAACCGGATACAATACGACTAAAGTACTTGAAGAAGCCGACTTAGTATTGGTGAATACCTGTTCGATTCGGGACAAAGCCGAACAAACGGTTCGCAAACGCCTGGAAACCTACCAAGTAGCTAAACGTAAAAATCCGGGTATGAAAGTGGGCGTATTGGGCTGTATGGCCGAACGCTTAAAGAGTCAGCTTTTGGAAGAAGAAAAAATCGTTGATTTAGTTGTCGGACCTGATGCCTACAAAGATTTACCCAATTTATTGTTGGAAGTTGAAGCCGGACGCGATGCGATAAACGTTATTTTATCGAAAGACGAAACTTACGGCGATATTGCCCCGGTTCGTCTAGATACGACAGGGGTTTCGGCCTTTGTTTCGATAACGCGCGGCTGCGACAACATGTGTACTTTTTGTGTCGTTCCGTTTACACGCGGAAGAGAACGTTCGCGCGAGCCGCAAAGCATTTTGGATGAAATTGCCGATTTGTGGCAAAAAGGCTATAAAGAAGTAACGCTACTTGGACAAAACGTAGACAGTTATTTGTGGTACGGCGGTGGTTTGAAGAAAGATTTTGTAAAGGCAACCGATTTACAAAAAGCAACAGCGGTTTCGTTTGCCGAATTGCTCGATCGTGTAGCCACTGCGTATCCGAAATTACGCGTTCGATTCACTACTTCGAATCCGCAGGATATGCATGTTGAAGTTTTGGAAGTAATTGCCAAGCACGACAACATTTGCAAACACATTCACTTGCCCATTCAAAGCGGCAGCGACCGTATCTTGAATTTAATGAATCGTTTGCACACGCGCGAAGAATACTTTACTTTAATAGATAATGTGCGTCGGATTGTACCCGATTGTGCCATTACGCAAGATATCATCACCGGATTTCCGACTGAAACGGAAGAAGATCATGCCGATACCATTGATTTGATGAAAAAAGTTCGGTACGACTTTGGATATATGTACGCCTACAGCGAGCGTCCGGGTACGTTAGCAGGTAGAAAAATGGAAGACGATGTTCCGCATGAAGTGAAAATGCGCAGACTCAGAGAAATTGTTGATTTACAGCAAATTCACTCAGCAGAGCGCACCCAAGCTTTTGTGGGACAGATTGTTGAAGTTTTGGTAGAAAAAGAATCGAAGCGCAGCAAAGCGGAATGGGCGGGAAGAAATTCGCAGAACTTAACGACTGTTTTTCCTAAAGAGCAGTATCAAGTTGGCGATTTTGTGAATGTATTGATACACCGATGCACTTCCGGAACCTTAATTGGCGAAGCTGTAGGATACGGATCAATGCAATCGTAAACTATGGAAAGCGTACAATCAATAAAGCAACGATTCGAGATTATCGGAAACGATCCGAAGTTGAATCGTGCTATCGAAAAAGCGATTCAAGTGGCTCCGACCGACATTTCGGTGCTGGTTGTGGGAGAAAGCGGCGTGGGAAAGGAAAGTATTCCGAAAATTATTCACGGACTTTCGCATCGCAAACACGGAAAATACATTGCTGTAAACTGCGGAGCGATACCTGAGGGAACCATTGATAGTGAACTATTTGGACACGAGAAAGGTGCTTTTACTGGAGCTACACAAACGCGGGAAGGCTATTTTGAAGTAGCCAATGGTGGAACGATTTTTTTAGATGAAGTGGGCGAATTGCCGTTAACTACACAAGTTCGTTTATTGCGTGTTTTGGAAAACGGCGAATTTATTAAGGTAGGATCGTCGCAGGTTCAGAAAACGAATGTACGAATCGTTGCCGCTACCAATGTGGATATGTTTGCGGCGATTAGCAAAGGGAAATTTCGCGAAGACTTGTATTATCGATTGAGTACGGTCGACATTCACTTGCCGCCGTTGCGAGAACGTAAAGACGATATCCATTTGTTGTTCCGAAAATTTGCAGCCGATTTTGCGCACAAGTATAAAATGCCGCCCATTAAGTTAGACGAGCAAGCGGTGCAATTGTTGTTGCAATTTCGCTGGAGCGGAAACATTCGTCAGTTGCGAAACGTTGCCGAACAACTTTCGGTTTTGGAAACCACGCGCGATATAAATGCAGCGACATTAAAGTCGTATTTGCCTGGTGAAAACGTAAATTTACCTGCAGTTGTTTCCGACAAAAAGAGCGATTCGGATTTTTCGACAGAAAGAGAGATCTTGTACAAAGTGCTTTTTGATATGAAAAGCGACTTGAACGACTTGAAGAAACTGACGCTCGATTTGATTAAGAACGGAAGTACAGCAGTAAACGAAACTCAAAGCGGTTTGATTCGGAAGATTTACGGCACGGAAGAAGTAGAAAGCGATACCGATTATGAAGATACTTCTTTAGCTGTGATTCAACCTGTTTCAACGCCGGTTAAAAAAGACTTTCCAA
>CALRVY020000072.1:0-14425 GCA_943371725.1 Pseudanabaena sp. UWO311
GCCGAACCTGGCGAGTTCACCCTGCGTGCTTTCTTAAACGGAAAACTCGACTTATCGCAAGCCGAAGCCGTTGCCGATTTAATTGCTTCCGACAGCGCCGCGGCGCATCAACTTGCTATGAACCAGATGCGCGGCGGATTTTCGTCGGAAATTGCAAAACTGCGCGAGGAACTTTTAAATTTTGCTAGTTTAATTGAACTCGAGCTCGATTTTGCCGAAGAAGATGTGGCGTTTGCCGATCGTAAAGCCTTTGAAGCGCTTGTACACCGCATTCTTTTTGTGTTAAAACGACTTATAGACTCGTTTGCAGTTGGAAACGTCTTGAAAAACGGTGTTCCTGTTGCAATTATCGGCGAACCGAACGTAGGGAAATCGACTTTACTAAACGCACTACTCAACGAAGAACGCGCCTTAGTTTCGGACATTGCAGGAACCACACGCGACACCGTGGAAGACGAAATTAGCATTGGCGGAATCCGTTTTCGATTCATAGACACCGCAGGAATTCGGGTTACGACCGACGTTGTAGAACAAATGGGCATTCAAAAAACCTTCGAAAAGGCCGGCGCAGCAAAAGTGGTTTTGTACCTGCTCAGCTTGGAAGAAACAGCCGATTTAGCAGCCGTTTTCACAGAAATTGCCCAACAAAAGAATCGGTTTCCAGACAAATTTGTGGTTGTAGTTTTGAATAAAATCGACCGCCTGTCGGAGCGCTTTTTGGCTGATTTTCATGATCGTTTTACCGCAACATTTGAAGGCGTTTCGGGCTTACAATTTGTGGGGATTTCCGCGCGCGAACGCTCAGGAGTAGAGGCATTGAAAACCTTATTGCAAGCACAAGTAGCGTTAGGCGCCATTCGCAGCGACGAAACTGTGGTGAGTAATGTGCGGCATTTCGACGCGCTGCAGCAAGCACTCGATGCCATGTTACGCGTTGATTCGGGAATTAAATCAAACATTAGCAGCGACTTACTTGCAATAGACATTAAAGACGCCTTGTATTACTTTGGCTTAATCACGGGTCAAGTTACCAACGACGAATTGTTGGGGAATATTTTTGCGAATTTTTGTATTGGGAAGTAACCACCGCAAAGCAACCAAACACTATACAAATAGTAAATTCGAATAAAGCCCTATTTTAGGGCTTTTATTATGAAATTCTTTTAATACTTACTATGTTTTGCTGTGTGTTTATTTGGTAGGTATTTGTACCTTTGTTGTACCCTGTTCGGAAGTAGCTATTTTTTTGACTCATTTTGTACCTCATTTGGTTTACATAGTTTACAAAATAATACACTTTCAAATAAAATGGAACACTTTGAAGGGATTTAAAACAGAAAAAAAGAATGAGCAGTAACATTCAAATACAGAGAGTTTGCCTGAATTGTAAAACAGAATTTACAGCGCGAACAACCGTAACTAAATATTGTTCGCTTCGTTGTGCAAGTAAAGCATACAAGGCTGCCAAAAGAACTGAAAAGCTACAAAAGTCAAACATCGAAACTAAACAGCTAAAAATTAAACCTATTGAGGAACTGAAAGCAAAAGAGTTTTTGACCGTTACAGATGTTTCAAAGTTAGTAGGTTGTTCCCGTCAAAACGTGTACAAACTGATTAATACAGGCAAACTGAAAGCGACAAACATACTGGAAAAGAAAACTATTATTAGACGTTGCGACCTTGACAAGCTTTTTAGCGAAGTTCCTGAAAATGAAACTATACCTGAACAGCAAAAACAGGAATTAAACGAATGGAAACAGGCAGGAGCATTTGATATTACAGACTGTTACACGATTAACGAAGTATTAGGAAAGTTCAGCATATCTCAAGCTGCCTTACACCAACTTATAAAACGAAATAGAGTACCGAAAATGAAAATAGGTTGGTATTCCTACGTTCCAAAAATAATGATCGACAGTCTGCTAAGTTGATCTTAAAAGCAATAAATTATGACTACCAAAGTAACACTACGCAAAAAGAAAATAAGCAACGGACGGCAAAGCCTGTATTTAGATTTTTACCCACCTATACCGCACCCTGAAACAGGCGAACCCACACGCAGGGAGTTTTTGGGGCTTTATGTCTTAGAAAAGCCTAAAACACCCATGGACAAATGGCATTGTACCGAAACAATGCAAATAGGCGAAAGCATACGCCAAAAAAGAGAGAACTTTTTGAATAAACCCGAAATTTATACCGACTATGAAAAAGAGCAGCTACGCAAAAAAGAACTGGGCGAAAAATGCTTCATTGAGTATTTTAAAAAGCTAACAGATAAAAGGAAAGCAAGCAACCGCGATAACTGGTTTTCAGCACTCAAATATCTTGAAGGGTTTACCAACGGAAATATAAAATTTGCAGACCTCAACGAAAAGTTTTTTGAGGACTTCAAAGAATACCTACTTTCAACCAAAAGCAAAAAAAGCGATAAAACAACCCTTTCACAAAATTCAGCCGTTTCGTACTTCAATAAGGTTAAAGCTGCATTGAAGCAAGCCTATAAAGACGGAATACTACAAACCGATTTAAACGCCAAAATAAGCCCAATTAAGGAAGCTGAAACGAGACGGGAATACTTGACTATTGAGGAGCTAAATAAGCTCGTAAAAACACCGTGTAATAATGATTTATTGAAACGTGCAGCCTTATTTTCAGCTCTTACCGGGTTGAGGTTTTCAGATATTCAAAAAATGGTTTGGGGCGAACTTGAATACATTGAGGGGCAAGGGTATTTCCTAAATTTCAGCCAAAAGAAAACCAAAGGAATTGAGTACTACCCTATTTCGGAACAAGCAGTAAGCTTGCTAAACGAAAAAGGCGAACCCACAGCCAAAGTGTTTGAGGGCTTAGAATATTCAGCCTACCACAATAAACATTTGTTTCAATGGATTGGAGCAGCCGGCATTACAAAAGATATAACTTTTCATTGTTTTCGGCACACGTTCGCAACTTTACAGCTGTTCAGCGGAACAGATATTTACACCGTTTCAAAAATGTTAGGACATAAAGACCTAAAAACAACGCAGATCTACGCAAAGATTGTTGACGATACAAAGCGAAAGGCTGCTGATAAAATAAAGCTGAACTTGTAAAACTTGAAGCATAAAATACGAATGGATAAGCAGAAAATAGATAAAGATTTTATTGATAATTTGCGTTTGAATTACTGTACAGTAATTTGGAATTTTGATAATGCAGAAGCAAACGAAATAGTACCGAAAGAATTAACGCATGATTATCTTTTAAACAATTTCAATATCGATGAAAGTATTTACAAACACTATTATTTACCTACGAGCAATTTATTATCAAATAGCGAGTTTCAGAAAATGATAGAATCTGGATTTAGAGGAAAAAAAGAAAGAGCATTAAGTCCTTATTCAAATATTATTTACGGTGCATATTATTCCCGTTCAGATTTACTAAAAAAACTTGCTGCACTCGAGAACGAAGATGATAAGCAACGTGATTATTTCCCTTTACAAGCTAAACTTACAAGACCAGTTTATTATAAAAGATGTTATACTATTGAAGGAAGAGAAATAAAATACTTTACTGATTTAATACCCTACTTTAAAGAATACGCAAAAGGGTTTGAAAATGGCTTTAAGGAATTTGATAACTCGCAAATAAAACCTTTTCTAACTATGTTAGCCGATAAACAGGACTATGTAAATAAAGTATTTGAGTTTGTGACAAAGCATATTTTCTTTACACATGGCTGGGGAACTTTACAAAAGGGCTTTAAAACTATACATAAGGGCTTTATAGATAACCCAAAAGTAGAAATAATAGAAGCATTCAGTGATGGACAAGAGCAAGGTTATTTTTATAGAGCATGGAGCATTATTTTTTCAAACAATAAAACATTTGCTCCATTATTTCAGGAATATTCACAGCTACGTCAACCGGTTGTGAAAGAGTTGCCACCTCTAAACACCGAAATAGATACCGCAAAATATACAGCTAAACATTATGCACTGGCATACCTGCTTGAATGTAATGCAAAATGCGAGATTTTTCCAAGAGGTAACAAAAAGGAATTGGAACGAATAGGAAACGAACGAATGGGAGAAGGAAAAGGCAACCGCTTTTATAAGGTATTCAATGAAATTATCAAAAAAGACTTGAACGTTGAAAAAAACTTACTTGAAATTGGGGGCGATTATTGGAAAAAAGCAGTTGTCGAACTTTCTGAAGCCCCTGAATTAGTTCAAAAGTACCTACAAAATAAAGAGCTATAAAATAGGGCGAAAATAGGGCAGCGCCCCTAAAAGCCCCGAAAAACGCCCCACGAATTTTGGTGCATAATTTAAAATATTAAGATTATGCACAATTTTGTATTAAGTCCAATTGACCCTGAAAAACTAATAAGTAGTATTTCGGAACGGATAACTGCAAACATTCTTAAAGCAGTTAGAAACGAACAACCCATAACCGACCAACCAGACCAGCTTTTAACAATTCAGGAAGCTGCGGAATTTTTGAGCCTCACTGTACCTACAATGTACAGCAAGGTTTCAAAAGGCGAATTACCTGTAATGAAGCGAAGCAAACGCCTGTACTTTTCTCGTACGGAATTACTAGAATATCTTAAAGACGGGCGTAAAAAATCAAACGCTGAAATTGAGCAGGAAGCGGAAACGTATTTAAAAAAGAAAGGGGGTAAAAATGCATAACACATTAAATACCCCTATTAACTCTTTCCTTGCTTACCAAAACAAAGATAGGAGTTTAAATTTAAAACTAATTGTAAACCAGATTGAAAAAGGTACGGGTATAAGCCTATCAGAACTCAAAAAACAGTATTCTGAAGAGCGATTATTCGAATTAGGCTTATTCCACGTCACAACCACAAAAAAAGCATTGTGTACAGCATTAAAAATTCCAGTTGAAGCAGGTTGCAGATACAAACGTAAGCTCGAAAAGAATGGGCAGTTGGTACAATCAATTGATGAGGTTACTTGTCCGTACACAAAACACTCGGCACACTTAATAAGCACTAACCCTTGTGAGTTTGAAAAATTACAAAGATCAAATACTAATCAGTTAAACTTATTCGAATAATGGCAGCCACTAAATTAAAGCCTGTATTTGATGACCTCAACAACCCGGTTACTATCTTATACCACATTAAGGAATTAAGGAGCAAAAGCGAAGCAATCCCACACGCTGAAATTTTACACCAACTTATTGAACAGTTTGAGCCGTTGGATTTTGAAGTATTAGCGTTTCCACAAGCTGAAAAGTTAAGGGAACAACTGGAAAAAGCACAACTCAGAAGCGAACAGGCAAGGGATATTCAAAAGCAGTTGGATAAACTAAAATTGAACCTTAAACATTATTTGGTTTTATCAATTGAAAACGCCTTAATGTTCGCTGAAAAAAACCGTTGGGGCTTATGCAAAAACCACGATTTTATTTATCTGTACAACGGTACATTTTGGGCTGAAATTGACAAAGAAACATTTCAAAAGTTTTTAGGCGAAGCAGCCGAACAGATGGGCGTTGCTAAATTTTCGGCAAGGTTTTACCAATTTAGGGAACAGCTATTTAAACAATTCCTTGCAACTGCATATTTACCCACACCCGAGAGCAATAAAGATACGGTACTGATTAACCTACAAAACGGAACATTTGAAATAAGCCCACAGGGTACGAAATTAAAACCGTTTGATCGTTCGGACTTTATTACTTACCAATTACCATTTGAATACGACCCAAAGGCAAAAGCACCATTATTTGAAGCGTATTTAAACAAGGTATTGCCCGACCCTGAACGCCAAAGGGTATTAGCTGAATATTTAGGCTTTGTATTCATTAAACACGGGAATGCACTAAAAGAGGAAAAAGCCTTAATACTGTACGGTACTGGAGCGAATGGCAAAAGCGTATTTTTTGAAGTTGTAAACGCCTTATTGGGTAATGATAATGTTAGCAGTTATTCATTACACAGTCTTACGAATGATAACGGCTATTTTCGGGCGAAATTGGCTAATAAGCTGGTAAACTATGCAAGTGAAATAAACGGAAATTTGGAAGCTTCAATATTTAAACAATTGGTTTCAGGCGAACCCGTCGAAGCCCGTTTACCTTACGGGCAACCCTTTATTTTAAAACAGTACGCAAAACTAATTTTCAATTGCAATGAACTACCCAAAGACGTTGAACATACAAACGCCTATTTCAGACGGTTCTTAATTATTCCCTTTGATGTTACTATACCACCGCAGGAACAGGATAAAAATCTACATTCAAAAATAATTGAAAAGGAACTTTCAGGCG
Source organism: Pseudanabaena sp. UWO311 (assembly GCA_943371725.1). Lineage (GTDB taxonomy): Bacteria > Bacteroidota > Bacteroidia > Flavobacteriales > Flavobacteriaceae > Flavobacterium. Next base: position 6,286 of record CALRVY020000072.1, read on the forward strand.
TATTCAACTGGGTATTGCACGGACTTAATAGGTTACTGGAGCAAAAGAAGTTTTCAGATTGTGAAGCAGCCCAACAAGCCGTTGAAAATTACAAAATTGAAAGCGATAGCGTGCGGATGTTTTTGAATGAAAACGATTACAAAGTTTCAAATACAATCGAAACACCTTTAAAAGAGCTGTTCAATGAATACCGAACCTATTGTATTGAAAGCGGTTTTAAAGCCTGTTCACTTCGAACCCTTGCAGATAGGTTAAGAAATTCAGGTTATCAAACAGAGCGTAAAAATTACGGAACAGTAGTTAATGCAGAAAAAAAAGTTTCTTTTTAAACTACACTATCTACACTATCTACACTAAACCGTGCAGCAAGTGAAGCAAGTGAAGCACGAAAAGAAAATTAATTTTAGTGAAATGGATACAAAACACCGATACACTTTAGAAAAAGGCAGTAAAAAACACTATTGCCCAAATTGTGGTAAAAAACGTTTTGTTCGCTTTATTGATTCCACCACAGGCGAATATTTACCCGAACAGTACGGGCGTTGCGACCGTGAAAATAGTTGTCCAGACCACCTCAACCCGTATTTGAACGGTTACGCAAAAGCAATACAGGAACAGGAACGGGGCAACCGTTCGGAATTACCGAACAACTGGAAGCCACAGCGAAAAAAGATAATACCACAGCCCACACCTGAAACCGTTTTTTTTGATTTTAATACATTCAAACAAACATTACAGCCTGAACGCTATGAAAAGAACACGTTTATACAGAACCTATTTTACAGGGTGCAATTTCCCTTTGAAGTTGATGAGGTTTTAAAGGTTGTTCAGTTGTACCGATTGGGTACGGTTGAAAATGGTTACAGAGCAGGAGCAATTACTTTTCCTTTTATTGATTTAAAGGGTAATGTAAGAGCTGTTCAGGTAAAACAATTTGACGAACAAAACCACACCACAGGCACGGACTTTTTACACTCAATTATTGAAAAGCACCTCAACCGAAACAATATGCCGTTGCCCAAGTGGTTGGAAGCGTACACAAAGCAGGATAAACGAATTTCTTGTTTATTTGGCGAACACCTGTTAAGCAAGTACCACAGTAACCCCGTTGCATTAGTTGAAGCCCCAAAAACGGCTATTTACGGTACTTTATACTTTGGTTCACCTGAAACACCTGAAAATTTTATTTGGTTGGCAGTTTATAATAAAAGCAGTTTTTCGTTTGACAAGCTGAAAGTATTGCAGGGGCGTTTTGTGTATGTATTTCCCGACCTTTCAAAAGACGGTAACACCTTTAAAGAATGGGAAACCAAAGCCAAAGAATATGAAAGCCGTTTACCCGGAACACGTTTTATATTTTCGGACTTACTGGAACAATTAGCAGCAGAACAAGACAAAACCGAAGGCAAAGACCTCGCAGACTATTTAATAAAGTTAGATTGGCGTTTATTTAATAAGCGCAATTATTGAAAGCGATTTTATAAGTCTAAAAATTCATAAAACTATCTTTTCATAATACTTCAATTTATTACACGCGTAGAGATAGCGGAAAACTACCTTTTAGATATTTTCGAATTCGTAACAAATACGCGCAGGCGCGTGTGCGCGTAATTTACGCGAAACAAGAGTTTTTTAGTGCTTTTACTACATAAAAAAGTGAATTTTCCGACATCTTTACGCGTGTAATAGTTGATCACAGTAACTAACTTTGAAGTTTGGTTATCCGATATACTTTTCTTTTATGTCAACCTCAACAAATTGTTTTGAGGTTTATTTGTACCCTATTTGTACCTTAAAAAATATCAAAACTTGAAAAGCATTGCAAATATTGAACTTTAAGCATTTAGTTACTTTTTGTATTGGGAAGTAGCATAAACCCATGCTTTTGATACTATCGAATGATACTATCATAGCTGAAACAAGCTTGTAAAATTACCAGCGAAATTTTACGAAGTGGCGGAACTAGACATTAAAATTCGAAACTGATAATCAATAAGGTAAAAGTCTTAAAACACTTTCTAAGTGACTAAATATCACAGAGTAGATATATTTTAAATAAATCGAAATAAAAACCTCGACGATCCGTTTATTAAGCAAATACTCGCAAGAACACAAACTTTTGAAAAGTAATTTAAAGACCACGGAAGTTTTACCGCTTTTTTTGAGTTCTATCGCTGGATATAGCTTGTATTTCTTTTGCAGTGAACTATCTTCCGGATCAGTACTTTTTTTAATAAAACCCGTTTCGCATGCTGTTGGTTTTATTCTAGGCAGCAGTTGTGTAAATATTGCATATGAAGGTTTTTATTTACCTCAGTTAGAAATTCTAATTGACAGGTCTTGTAGCGGATATAATTTCTGGAGTGTCTGTATTTTTATGTTGACTTATCTCTGCTTTACGAAAATCGCGAAACTGCAAATTAAATGTATTGCCTTTCTCCTATTACTTCCAATCACATACCTTCTAACTTTATTTGCAAACACCGCTCGTATAATAAGCTGTATTTCAACAGCTAAGCTAGGCGTTATGTTTGGCGAAAATTATCAAGGTATCATTCATGAAGTTACAGGCTTAGCAAATACTGTTGTATTCTTGCTGCTGTTTTATTTTGCATTCATAAAAATAATAAACTACTCAAAATATGCTGACTAAATCCCTAAGTCCAAAATGGATCTTTCTTTCCAGCACACTGCCCATTACCATACTTCTGAGCATACTTTATTCTCAATTCTCGATAATTTATTCATTGCTGTCGGAGCAAAACATACTGCATATACTGATTTTTGTTGCTGTTTTAATTTTATTTGGAATGTTAAGCGCTGTTTATGCTTTTAACAGACTAAAAAATAATAGGGACGTTTCGAGAGGCTATTCGTATATAGCTGTTAGTTTTTCGGTTTTGTACATCATTCTTAGTTTCATTTTTGAAGACGATCTAATCCCCAAGTCGCTACCTTCCTGGATATTTGACACAAATCCGCTTATCTATGTAACAACATTTGTAATGCCAACCTTAGCGTATGGCTTATTTTCGTTGGTAGTACACTACACCCCCGACTATGAAAATCAGTCTGCTGCACATGACTTTCTTAAAGCAATAATTGTTCCGATTTCTACAATAATAGGTGCTATTCTCTTTATTTTCCTTCTCAATTTTGATCACTATAAAATTTTACTTTGGTTGTTTTTTGCTTTTTTAGTGACAAGCTCTTTACTGTTTTTGTTTTTCTTAACTCGCGGCTTATATATTGTTATTCTGAAGAAAAATGCTTTGGCTTTTAACGACAAAATTGCTGTTTTATTTCTTTTTGCTTTACTTCTTCCAATAGCAGGTTTGCTATTCAACAATTTACCAAACTTAAACCAAGATTTCGAAAGTTCTCAGGGCTTATTTGGGAACTTTTCAGATAAATTCTTCTACATAATTTGCCTTTTTAATGGCGTGATTTTATGTATTCCTCAGCAAAAAAATAGAAAGATTCAACTCTTCTTGTTTTCATGTAGAGCGATGACATTTAGCTTTACGATTTACTTTTTCTTTGTATTTCTCCCGTACTTGCCATTTGCCTTAGCCTTTCTAATACTTGTTATGGGGCTATTTATGCTGGCGCCACTTATACTAACATTTGTACATGTCTCTGTTTTACGAGATGATATTCAGTTTCTCAAGCAATACTACCGTAGAAGTACCATAAACTTAATCTTACTTCTTGGTTTTATAACTATTCCATCAATTGTTACTTGCAATTTTATCTATCAAAGAAGTGTGTTACAAGAAGCTCTTGATTATATCTATAAAACAGACTACACCAAAGAATACGATATCGACACCAATGCTTTAGAACAAGTATTTAAAACCATTCGACAAAATAAGGAACGACCAAGTTTTTCAAATTCCAACAGAACACCTTATCTATCAAGTTTATACAACTCGATCGTTTTGGACAACTTGACCTTGCAAGAAGCTAAACTTCAGCATCTAGAACAGATCTTTTTCGGTAAGGAATATAAGAAAGACACAGTTACACGAATTTTAAATTCGACACCAAAAATTTCGAAGATCATCCATAAAAGCACTTACATAGCAGCTGAAAAAACTTGGAAAAGCAACGTGGATTTCGAAATCACTAATAACAGTAACTTTTCAGCAGCCGAATTTGAAACTGAATTCGAACTACCTCAAGGCAGCTATATATCTGATTATTATCTAGATATGGAAAATAGAAGAGAAAAGGGAATTTTAGCTGAGAAAAAATCCGTAATGTGGGTGTATTCACAAATTGTGAACACAAGAAAAGATCCCGGTTTACTATTCTACGAGAACGATTCAAAAGTCGGATTTAAAATTTTTCCATTTCAGAGCTATCAGACTCGAACCTCAGGTTTTGAAATCGTCCATAAAGAACCATTAAACTTAAACATAGACGGAAATAATATTCCATTAGGAACGAATATAGCAACGGAGAAAATAATAAAAGTAAATGAATTTGTTGCCTACGTCTCTAAAGCAGAGAAGTTGTTATTACCAAGCATTAAACGGAAACCTTACTTCCATTTTATCGTAGATATTTCAAAGAATAATGAAAAGAATTTAGCAGAATACCAACGACGAATTAATGCACTTAAATCGAGCTACAATTCGCTCTTTACTGACGCTAAAATTAGCTTTACTAATAGTTCGATTAAAACAGTCGATTTTGATGAAAGTTGGATAAACACGGTTGCTAATTCATCATTTGAAGGTGGATTTTACTGCGATTCTGCCCTTCGAAAAGCCCTTGTTCAAAGTCGCAGTTCTCTGAATAGACCTGTCTTTATAATCCTGACAGACAATTGGGAAAAGACAATTCTTGCGGAAGATTACAAGGATTATCGATTTTGTTTTCCTGATTTTACACTCATCTATGAACTTTTTAATGATGACTCGCTAATTGCTCACTCATTAATCGAATCGACTAAAAATCCATGTCAATTTGAAAGTCCCCTAGAAAATCAAAATCTTATAAAATACTATAAAATCAATAGAAAAGAACACAGACTATTTTCTAGTGATAGCGAACCGGAAGTTGTGCTGTTAAATGAAAACATTGATTTGAATAATCAGATAAAAAATCAAAGCAAATGGAAAACTGGCGTCATTATGGCGGGATTGCGCCGATTAGAACTAATAAGGCCCGATCTGTCTGATAAAACTTGGAAACACATGCTAAAATCTTCTTTCGAAAGCAATGTTATGTCGCCTGCCACTTCATTTATTGCCTTAGAAGAAGAAAGCCAAAAAATACTGCTAAAAAAGAAACAACAACAAGTACTAAGCGGCGACCAATCACTTGATTTAGAAGAGCGTATATCAAGAATGAGCGAGCCGTCCTGGAGTTTACTCATTCTATGTTTACTTTTCTTTCTTGTAGTGAAAAGAAAATCCTTGCTATCTAAACTGAATTAAAATGAAAAGTATTAAAAAAAATAACAAACACCCTATGATGTTTTTTTGATGATAAAAGGAGGAATCCAACTAGCATTTAATTTTCAAAATCCCGTCAAAAAACTCCTCCAAAACAACCGATTTTTACTAATTTCGCAACCATTCAATCTGAAAATTTCACTTATGAGCACAAAAGTCGTCATCGTAGCTGCTGCCCGAACCCCAATTGGTAGTTTTATGGGAGCTTTATCAACCGTTCCTGCCACACATTTAGGTGCAGCTGCCATCAAAGGAGCACTCGGAAAAATCAACTTAGACGCTGCTTTGGTCGACGAAGTTTTAATGGGACAAGTAGTACAAGCCAGTGCCGGACAAGCGCCCGCAACTCAAGCCAGTATTTTTGCTGGAATCCCAAATACGGTGCCAGCAACCACCGTTAATAAAGTTTGTGCCAGCGGTATGAAAGCCATTATGCAAGGCGCTCAGGCTATTGCTAACGGCGATGCACATATAATCGTAGCCGGCGGTATGGAAAACATGAGCCTGATTCCGCATTACGCACATTTGAGAAACGGAGCTAAATTCGGACCTGTTACTTTCGTAGATGGCATGCAACGCGACGGTTTGCAAGATGCTTACGACCAAAATGCCATGGGTGTTTGTGCCGATATGTGTGCGAAGGAATACAACTTCTCGCGTGAAGATCAAGATGCTTTTGCCATTCAATCATACCAACGTTCGGCTGCTGCTTGGGACGCCGGAAAGTTCGATAACGAAATTGTTCCAGTAGCGGTACCACAACGTAAAGGCGATCCGATTATGGTAACGCGCGACGAAGAATACAGTAACGTGAAATTGGATAAAATTCCGAGTTTAAATCCGGCTTTTACCAAAGACGGAACGGTAACGGCTGCTAATGCCTCAACGATAAACGACGGTGCAGCTGCTGTAGTTTTAATGAGCGAAGCGAAAGCAAACGAACTTGGAATCAAACCTTTGGCGTATATCAAAAGTTTTGCCGATGCAGCGCAAGAACCAAAATGGTTTACAACCGCTCCAGCAAAAGCACTTCCAATTGCATTACAAAAAGCTGAATTATCTATTTCTGACGTCGATTTCTTTGAATTCAACGAAGCGTTTTCGGTAGTTGGATTAGCTAATGCCAAAATTCTTGATTTGCCAAACGATAAAGTAAACGTAAATGGTGGCGCAGTATCGCTCGGACACCCGCTAGGATGCAGTGGCGCGCGTATTGTTGTTACCTTATTAAGTGTCTTGGCTCAAAATAATGGAAAAATCGGTGCAGCCGCAATTTGTAATGGTGGCGGTGGCGCTTCTGCAATAGTAATCGAGTTGGCCTAATTCGTTGCCCCAATGAAATACGGAATTTGCGATTTAGCGATTGTTCCTATTCGCGCTGAATCTTCTGATCGAAGCGAAATTGTTTCGCAACTGCTTTTTGGTGATACTTTCGAAATACTCGAAGTTCAAAAACAGTGGCGAAAAATTCGTTGCGTATTTGATGATTATGAAGGTTGGATCGACGAAAAACAATTTTTGGGAATATCGGAAACCGAATTCCAAAAAATTGAAGTAGAACCTCCTGTGCTCAACGGCGATTTAATCGACTATCTCGTTTCTACAGAAAATGAATTACTTGCAATTCCACTGGGTTCAGTTGTTAGTGGATTGCATCACAGCAAGTTGAATCCGAAAGGATACGTCTTTGAAGGAATGAAAGTTTGTGGACAACATCCGAAAGAAAACATTGTAAAAACGGCATTTCTGTATTTGAACGCGCCGTATTTGTGGGGCGGTAAGAGTCCGTTTGGAATCGATTGCAGTGGCTTTACACAAATGGTTTACAAGCTAAATGGCTACAAATTGCTTCGCGATGCATCACAACAGTCAACCCAAGGCGAAGGTTTGAGCTTTATTGAAGAAAGCGAACCGGGCGATCTGGCATTTTTTGATAACGAGGAAGGAAAAATTATCCACGTGGGCATCATCATGAAAGATAATTACATCATTCATGCCTCAGGGAAAGTTCGCGTAGATCGGTTAGATCACCTTGGTATTTACAACGCCGAATTGCGAAAACACACACACAAACTTCGCGTGATTAAAAAGATTTTCTAGGCCGGAAGTAAATTCGGACAATCGCTCAATTCGGGTTTACCGTGAACAAACTGCGTAAGCCATTCCCTCAGTTGTTCTATTTCGTAAGGAAGTAACACTTTAATGGCTTTTTCTAATTCTTTGCGAAAAAGCTTCGGATCAAAACTAACTCGTTCCAAGATCGTCTTGGTGTACGCAACCATTGTTCCTCTCATCTTGTCTGTTTTTTACGCTGGTTTGTCAAAGATACAAAAACAACTAAATCGATTTCGTAACTCCTGTGTTAAACAATCTGTAAAACAATTGTTAAAGTTTAGAACCTTTATAAACAACAAACATTTCGCGTTTTCCGGGAGGTCCGGGTACTTTTTGCACTTGAAAACCGACGCTTTCCATATTTCGTTTTATGACAGACCGAGCTGCGTAAGTCACCAAAATCCCTTCAAAATCAAGTGCTACGTACATTCTTGAAAAAATAGCTGCCGACCATAAATCGGGTTGCACGCGATAACCAAAAGCGTCAAAATAAATTAAATCGAATGCGCCTTTAAATTCGATTTCCTCAAAAAGCAATTTCCGTTTTGTTAATTTAAAGT
>CALRVY020000073.1:0-14068 GCA_943371725.1 Pseudanabaena sp. UWO311
TCACGTTACGATTATTGTTTCAATCACTAATTTAAGTGAAATAATCTTAGCTGCAAAATACTGTTAATAAGTGTTTTGCAGCATTTTTTTTATCTGACATGCGGATTTTAGGAGCTATCGGGGAAGCGTAAAACCCGACGGCGCCTGACACATCTTCCAAGCACTGAGGCGCTGGCACGCCCAAAAAAAATAAAATATGTCCCATGTAAATCTCACCAAAACAGCCGGTGGTGACTGATTTCCTTTCAAATTTTACTTAATTTTAGCTTCCTAATCATCTTGCCGTTATGAAGCACTTGATTTTTTCCGCACTAATTACCCTCTTTACGGGCGTATTAAACGGATTTGCACAAGCTGAAACCTGCAACTGCTCCGAAAATTTACAAAAACTCGCTGCCAAAACCCAAGAAAATTACGCCGGTTTTCCCGCGAAAGTCAACCCAAAAACACAAGACAAATACAACAAACTTTTGCAGAAACTTCAAAAGGAAGCCGCCGTAATTAGCCAACCCAAAGCCTGCTACTACCTGCTCAAATCGTACATTCGATTTTTTGAAGACAAGCATTTTATCTTGGCGTACAACAACGAAAACGACTTCGATAACGAGCAAATTTCGCTCACCGAAACCGAATTTAAAAACGCGTATAACGCTAAGAAAGCAGCTCCAATAGAAGGTGTTTGGGTAAATCCCGAAGGCACATTAAAACTAGCCATTAAGAAAACAGCGGACAAAACCTTCAAAGCAATTGTACTCGAATCGGCCGATAAAAAGCTCCAAGCCGGGTTGGTTTATTGTGTTTTTACGCAAACCAAAAACGGATTCATTGCCAAAGAATTCGACAGTTTCATTAGCACCGATTCGCCCGCACGTTTGCGTGGAAATTTGCTACAAATCTGGAACAGCAGCATGTTCGGCCGACAATTTCCGCAGACAATGACCGCCACCGAATGTCGGGAACTCGATACCTGGCGCAACAACAATAAAGGTTTGGATTTTAAAAAGCTATCCGATAAAACGGCCTATCTAAAGGTAACCACTTTTCAAGCAAACGACGATAAGATTCAGGCTTTAGTGGCGGCAAACGACTCGATTATCCGCGCCACCGACAACCTGATTGTTGATCTTACCGGAAACGGCGGTGGAAACACGGGTTGGGTAGCATTTTTGCCGTATTTTCTTACTAATCCAGTGGTGCAATACAGCTCGTTTGTTCGCGTTACGCCCGAGAACGTCGCCTTAAAATTAAAGGATTTGGAATTTTTTGTACTCAATCCGATTCCCGCCGAGTACGAAAAGTATTTCCCAGCCGAGGTGCTTGCCGCGTACAAGCGTGCCTATGCTGAATTGCCTACCACAACCCAAGCGTTTTATCCCGTACCCGGAGTTACTTTTCCGCTGGATACCCTGCTACCAAAACCCAAGCGCATCGCCTTGTTGGTCGACGATCTCTGTGGAAGCTCCACCGAATACTTCTTCTCGCTGAGCAAGCAAAGCACAAAAACCACCACCTACGGCACCAACACCATTGGCATGATGGATTACGAAGGCATGTCGGTTCCCACAGCACTGCCGTACGGCAAATACATCTTAACGATTCCGATTGTAAAATCGAGCTGGACCGACACTGCACCGATCGACAAAACCGGCTTTACACCCGACGTAAGTTTAAAGCATCTCCCCATACACGACTGGGTTCCGTATGTACAAAAGCAACTAGAGGCGCAGGAGTAGCGGGATTTTTTAAAATCTAGTTTTTCGTTTCCCGTTTCTCGCTTCTCGTTTCTCGTTTCTCGCTTCTCCAGTATGCAGCTACTCCCGTCTTCCGCTATAGTCCTCAAAAAATACGCTGTTTTCACACGCACTGCGGCGGGCTTCTGGCGTCGCCACCACAGTTGCGGTTCAAACAAGCGTCCTTTTTTTCCGGGCTGCCGCTGCAACCGGGGCTGGGCAATACGTTATCAAATAGAGAGATGATCGTTTTTCACACATTGCCGCGAGAAAGCGCGCAGCGGAAATCTTATTTTTTGCGCCACGGCGCCTGACGTAAATTCCCAGTACTGAGGCGCCGGCACGCCCAAATGAAAATAAATGTTGCAAAATTGACATTTTAGTACCGCTGCTATTACACATTCGGCAGTATCTTAGTTTTCTGTTACTAAAAATCAATGTATGTCAAATAAATGGCTGTTCGGGCTCTTGCTGCTAAGCTCCGGGCACTTTGCACAAAATATTCAACATTTCGGTCGCTGCAATCCGCAATCGGCAACAAAATTCGAACTCGTAGGCGCCGCATCGGGCGTAGCGTTTGCAACTACAGCAACCGAAGTGACGTTCAACTTACAAGCCGTCGACTCGTGGGCACACCGCGATTATGCCGTGCTCGTTGTCGACGGTGCTTATCTTGGTCGCTATCCCGTAGAACCCGGAAAATCAAGTCCAATTACGCTCGACCTAAACCCCGGTTCAACTCATGTCGTGGAAGTTTATAAAGCCACCGAAGCCTCGATCGGACAACTCATTTTCGACGGATCGCCACTTACGCAACTGCAACCAATGCCCGCCAGTAATCAAAAACGCATCGAGTTTATTGGCGATTCCATCACCTGCGGCATGGGTAACGATTTGGCTATTCCGTGTCATACCGATCAGTGGTTCGACCAGCACAACGCCTATTACGCCTACGGACCCATAACAGCACGGGCACTGAAAACCGATTTTCTGCTCAGCTCCGTCTCCGGATTCGGAATTTACCGCAATTGGAACGACGAAAACGAAGCCGAACCCACGCTGCCACAAGTGTACGACAACTTGTATCTCAACAACGCTAAAAAACTAGCGTATCAAGCCACGCAAATTCCGGATGTAATCAGTATTTGCTTGGGTACAAACGACTTTTCCGATGGCGATGGCAAGAAGAAACGCCTGCCGTTTAACGATGCAAAGTTCATTTCCAACTACACGCAATTCGTAGAAAAATTACACGACAAATATCCAAATGCCAAGATTTTATTGCTCGACAGTCCGATGCTTAACGGCGATAAAAAAGCGCGATTACAGTCGTGCTTGCGAAGTATTCAAACGGATTTAAAAAGTAAAAACATCAGCGTTCAACTGTTTTCATTCAAGGAAATGAAACCGCGCGGCTGCGATTATCATCCTGATATGATGGATCATCAAATTTTGTCCGAAGAGTTAGCGCCAACCTTAAATACCTTATTGAATGAGAATTAGTCTGGGAATTTTACTCTTGCTGCTACAAAATATGTATGCTAATCCGCGTTTGCCCGAAATTTTCTCCGACGGCATGGTTGTGCAACGCAACAGCAATCTTAAAATTTGGGGTTGGGGAACGCCTAAAGAACCAATAAAAGTGACAGTTTCCTGGTCGGATGCCACCGCAGAAACCGTGGTCAATTCGTATGCGTACTGGGAAGTTAGTATTCCTGTTCCCGATAAACGCGGTTCGCAAACCATAAACATTAAAGGCTATTCGGAACGTATTTTAAAAGACGTGTTGTTAGGCGAAGTTTGGCTTTGCAGCGGCCAATCGAATATGGAAATGACTTTTGATTGGGGCGAAATGCACAGCAGCGAAGTAGCGAACGACAAAAATAACGACATTCGGTTTTTTACTGTTGATAAAGCTGCCGCCGACGTTCCGCAACAGCAAATTCCAGCCAAATGGGAATCTATTTCTCCCGAAACCATTCGCAGTAAAAGTGCTACAGCTTACTTCTTTGCAAAACGCTTACAAGCGCAATTAGGCAACGTGCCGGTTGGCGTTATTGTAAGTGCTTGGGGCGGAACGCCTTTAGAAGTTTGGGTGCCTAAACCAGCGGTCGATCAAAGTGAGGTTTTGCGCAGTTCAGCTGCCAATTTAAAACCGTCGGATTACTGTCCGCACCAGGCTTCGGTTGTGTACAATGCCATGATACATCCGATTGTTGGGTTTCCCATCACTGGAGTGCTTTGGTATCAAGGCGAAAGTAATGTGGGTAACGGTACTTACGCCAGCATGCTCCAAGCATTTTTCGATTCGTGGCGTCAAGCTTGGAAATCGGATTTTCAGGTGTACGTTGTACAGCTCGCACCCTATAATTACGACGGCGATGTGCAGTACGGTACCGCGTTACGCGAGCAACAACGCTTGTTTTGTGAGCAGTATGCGGGCGCGCATTTGGCTGTTATTTCGGATGCCGGCGATGCATCCGATATTCATCCGCGCGATAAAAAAACCGTGGGCGAGCGTTTGGCAACCTTAGCTTTAGTTAATCACTATAAAAGTTTAGATAAGTCGTTCGACAATCCAATTATTAGAAACGTACGTTGGGAAAAGAAAGGAATTGTTTTGGAGTTCGACCCGATTTTCAATTTCGTACAAAAAACCGGAACTGCCTTTTTTGAAGTGGCCGATGCGGCGGGAAATTTTGTGAAAGTACCTGTCAAAGTTTCAAAAAACACCTTGGTTATTTCCTGCAAGTTTGCACCTACAGCTCTTCGTTACGGCTGGCAAGACGAGGCCTCTGCCACTATTTTTACTTCGCAAGGAATGCCCTTATCCGGATTTTCACTCAAAAAATCATGAAAAAAATCACTGTAGCTCTCGCATTATTATTCTCGGTTTTATCACTAGCACAAAAAATGACTGCAAAACAGCCTGAAAACATTAAAAAGCGCGTTGCCGAACTGTTGGCAAAAATGACTTTGGAAGAAAAAATTGGTCAGATGAACCAATACAACGGATTTTGGGAAGTTACCGGACCCGCACCCAAGGACGGAAACGCAGCAACCAAATACGAACATTTGAAGAAAGGTTGGGTTGGATCGATGCTTACTGTTCGGGGTGTCGATCAGGTACGTGCCGTGCAGAAAATTGCTGTGGAGGAAACCCGATTGGGAATTCCGCTCATTATTGGTTTTGACGTCATTCACGGATATAAAACGCTGAGTCCGATTCCGCTGGCTGAAGCTGCGAGTTGGGATTTAGACGCCATTAAAAAATCGGCACAAGTGGCTGCTGCTGAAGCATCGGCTTCGGGAATTAACTGGACATTTGGTCCGAACGTTGATATAACCCGCGATGCTCGTTGGGGAAGAATTATGGAAGGTGCCGGAGAAGATCCGTTTCTGGGCTGTTTAATCGCCAAAGCACGCGTGACCGGATTTCAGGGCGATACGGCAGCCGATTTAAGTAAGCCAAACACGATTGCAGCGTGCGCCAAGCACTTTGCGGCCTACGGATTTGTAGAATCGGGCAAAGAATACAATTCGGTTGAAATGGGTAACAACACCTTGTTTAACATGGTTTTACCGCCGTTTAAAGCGGCAAAAGATGCCGGTGTGCGCACATTTATGAATGCCTTTAACTTATTGAATGGTATTCCGGCGACAGGTAACGAAATGCTGCAACGCGATATTCTAAAAGGTTCGTGGGCTTTCGACGGTTTTGTAATTACCGATTGGGCTTCGATTCGAGAAATGGTTGTTCATGGGTACGCTGAGAATGGTACCGATGCTGCGGAAAAAGCTGTGAAAGCAGGAGCCGACATGGACATGGAATCGTTTTTATATGTAGCGGAATTGGCGAATTTAGTGCGTTCAGGTAAAGTTTCGGAAGCTCTAATCGACGATGCTGTTTCGCGCATACTAACCGTAAAATTCGAATTGGGTTTATTCGACGATCCGTATCGTTATTGTGATAAGAAACGCGAGCAGGCTGTTATAGGAAGCGCCGAAAACCATGCTGCGGTTTTGGATATGGCTCGCAAATCGATTGTGTTGCTAAAGAACGAGAACCAACTTTTGCCGTTGAAGAAAAACAATCAGAAAATTGCACTCATTGGAGCTTTAGCTGCCGATAAAACGAGTCCGTTGGGAAGTTGGCGTATTGCTGCCGATGACAACACAGCCGTTTCGGTTTTGGAAGGTATGCAGAAGTATGTAGGTTCGAATTTGATGTACGAAAAAGGACCTGATTACTTTCTGGGAAAACCTGCTTTTACAGAGGAAGTTCAGATAAATTACAGCGATAAAACGGGTATGGATCGTGCCTTGGAAGTTGCGGCAAAAGCCGATGTGGTGGTGCTTGTTATGGGCGAACACGGCTTTATGAGTGGCGAAGCACGCACACGTACCAAGATTGGTTTACCCGGATTTCAACAAGAATTCTTGGAAGCAATTTATGGGGTGAACAAAAATATAGTTTTGGTTTTGAATAACGGCCGACCTCTAGCCTTGCCTTGGGCTGCCGAGCACATTCCGAGTATCGTGGAAGCTTGGCATTTGGGAACTCAAGCCGGAAATGCTGTTGCTGAGGTTCTTTTTGGCGATTACAATCCGTCGGGAAAACTTCCGGTTAGCTTTCCGCGAAACGTGGGGCAGTGTCCGATTTACTACAACCATCACAATACGGGCAGGCCAACTAATGTCGACAACAACGTATTCTGGTCGCATTTTATTGATATCGACAAAACACCGCAATGGCCGTTTGGTTTTGGGTTGAGCTATACTACATTTTCGTATCAAAATTTGAAGTTGGATAAGTCGACGTATCAAGGAAACGATCGCATTGAAGTTAGCGTAGATGTTACCAATACAGGCGCATCAGACGGCATTGAAGTTGTGCAATTGTATTTGCGCGATGTGGCTGCAAGTGTGGTGCGACCGGTAAAAGAATTAAAAGGATTTGAACGCGTTTCGCTGAAGAAAGGCGAGACGAAAACCATACGTTTTAAATTGGGCAAAGAAGAGCTAGGCTTCTTTGATAACCAAGGCGTTTTCAAAGTAGAGTCGGGCGTGTTACAGGTGTTTGTTGGCGGCAGTTCGCAAACCGTTTTAGAATCGCGTTTCGAGCTAAAGTAATTAGCGATGCAATACAACAGAACAGGACGAAGCGGATTATTATTGCCGCAAATTTCTTTGGGTTTGTGGCACAATTTCGGTTCGATTGATGATTTTGCTGCGGCAGAAGGAATTGTGAAAACGGCTTTCGACAAAGGCATTACCCATTTTGATTTAGCGAATAATTACGGGCCGATTCCCGGTTCGGCCGAGACGAATTTTGGGAAGATACTTCAACGAAATTTCTCTGGAAATCGGCGCGACGAGCTGGTGATTTCTACAAAAGCCGGGTACAAGATGTGGGAGGGACCTTACGGCGATTGGGGTTCGCGTAAATACTTGATAGCAAGTTTAAACCAAAGTTTACAGCGGTTGGGATTGGAATATGTGGATATTTTTTATTCGCACCGATTCGATCCGAATACGCCTTTGGAAGAAACAATGCAGGCACTCGATTTTGCGGTACGTAGCGGAAAAGCACTGTATGCGGGTATTTCGAATTACGATCCGGAGCAAACGCGTCGTGCGGTTTCTATTTTAAAGGAATTGGGAACGCCTTGTTTGATTCATCAGGTAAAGTATTCGCTATTTGTTCGAGAACCTGAAAACGGCTTGCTCGATGTTTTGGATGAGGCAGGCGTGGGCTGTATTGCGTTTTCGCCGCTGGCGCAAGGTTTACTTACGGATAAATACTTGAACGGAATTCCGGAACATTCGCGTGCTGCCAAAGAAAGTGGTCATTTACAACCGGAAGAAATAACGATGGATAAGCTCGAAAAGATTCGTGAATTGGCTGCTGTGGCGAAAGGGCGCAATCAGTCGTTGGCGCAATTGGCTATTGCATGGTTGTTGAAAGATACGCGGGTAACTTCGGTTTTAGTTGGTGCGAGTTCGGAGGCACAGTTGTTAGAAAATTTACAGGCGTTAGATAATTCCTTGTTTACCGCCGATGAATTAGCGGAAATAGAACACATTTTAAGATAAAATACACGCTTTCGGTTACGATTTTCGGTAACGGCTACCGCGGCCGCGATTGCAGTGGAAATAGCGCCGAAGTGGCGGCGTGTGCGGGCGTTTTTGGCACAGCGACCAACGGAAGCTGTGCGAAAAGCTGCCCAAACCGCTGCAACGAGGCGGTATTGCAGCGAAAAGCGCGAAATGCCGCCATAAAAAAAGCGACGATTGAGGAAGTCGTCGCTTTTAAAAAATGGGTTGGTTAGGAAACTTTAATTCTTTACGAATTTAATTGTTTGGGCGTTGTTGATTTTTAGGAAATAAATCCCTGAAGATAAACTGCTTACGTCGATTTTTCTAAGAGAGAGCTCTGGGCTTGTGAGTACTAATTTCCCAATTGAGTTGTAGATGTCCGCAGACTTAATTTCGGTATCGCCTGAGATATTCAATTCACTTTGAGTAGGATTAGGATAAATGCTCATCGATTTGCGGTTTAGGTCGGAAATTGAAAGCGGTACCAAATTTACATCGGAACTTGCGCCAGCGATATAGCTTGCAAATCCGGGAGTAAATAGCGCGGTGTCGACTTTGTAAAACTGTCCGGCCGGTAAAGCGCTGCTAGGCACTGCTCCTTCTGGAATAGTAAGCGTTTGCGAAAGTGTAACCGGTGTTGTTGTGGTAGCAGGTAAATTATCAACTCCTGTGCCTACTAAGTCGGAAACGAACCCGTTTGCGTTGTAAATAGCAATGCCAAATTTAATGAGTCGTGCAGCAGGGCATGTATAATTTACGCTGATGCTAACCTCTGAACCGGCAGTAATTTCAACTGGTGGATTGTTTAATACTAAAGTGTCAACTACATTATTGGTAGCTAAAATAGTTGCACCTGTGTATTGAAATGTTGTTCCAACTTCGTTATAGTCGTTTATTCCTGGCGTTAGTTTATACACCCAGCTGTAGGTTTTTCCCGCAGGAAGGTTTGCAGAAGGCACTGCGCTTGAAGGCACGGTAAGATTTACGGTGGCTGTTACAGGGGCATCGGTAGGTTGTAAGATTGCCGAGAATGCACCTTGAATGTAGTTGCTTCCTACGGAATAGTCTTGTGTAATTACACCATTTCCATCGATGTTTGCAATTCGAAGTTCGGCATACATGGCGCAGCTTACGTTAGAGGTGTAAGCGAACGAAATGGTTGCTGCTGTTCCAACTACCGTTGGAGGCACAGACTCGGGAATGAGCGTTTGTGCCGTGATTTTTCCGCTAATCGAGGAGATTATAAGCAGGAATAAAAGTAAAGTTCTTTTCATATAAACGGGTGTTAGGGTTACTTGTTTAATTTTTCGATGTAGTTACTAAGTAGCTTTAAAGTAGACGTCTCATTTGCGAAAACTGAATTTAACCCTTGCGGTTCTTGCGGCGGATCGGTGGTGTAATCGTTGCCGATATTCCACTTTCCGTTATCCGGATCGTTTTTTCCATAACCGCCGTAGCCCCAAAAGTTTAAGGCAACGAACGGCTCATTTTTTTCGATTGCCGTGAGCATTCGCTGCAGTACAGCTTCGTAAAACGCGTCGCGGTATTTGGTACTGCTGTTTCGGTCGAGGCTTTCCATACTTCTTGGAAATCCGAATTCTTCTAAGACGATTGGTTTGTTTAATTTTTGTGCTACTTTGATGTGCTCATCGATGTAATTCATCGTTTTTTCGATTGCGATAGGCGTTGTTTTTTCTTCATCGCTACTCGAATACCAGCCCCAGTTTTTGGGCCAAATATGCATGGTTAAGTAATCGATTTTTGGATTGTTGTGCGTGCGTTCAAAAGTTTCTAAATCGTCATTGCTTCCGGCTATTCCTTCTGAACCTGTGGTAATTAAATGGTTTGAATCGAGCTTGTCGATTAAAGAAACGACATCGTTAATCCAAGATGTGAAAGCTTTTTCGTTTTCTTTGGTGAAAACACGCGGTTCATTGGCCACTTCCCAAGCGAAAATACTCGGATCGTTGGTATATTTTTTTCCTGTGATGCTGTTCGTGCGTTTAAGGATGAATGTTACATACTTGGCAAATGCCGTTTTACACGGCTCGCAGCTGTGGAATTTTGAGGTGTATTCCATAAACTGAGGCCATGTATTGGGCGGAATATTCGGATTTGGAATTTCGCCTTTCCCGTTCCATTCTAAATACTGCGCCAATCCGCCGCTCCATTCCCAATTATTGGTGAGGTACAAAACGGCTGTCATGTTGCGTTTTCCGAGTTCCGACATTAAAAAGTCGAGTCCTTTCAAGTACTTTTCATCGTATTTCCCTTGTTTAGGTTGAAGTGCCTCGCGAACGGTATAATCGTTGGTTCCACCTTCGGCACCTACCAAAACGCGGAGGTTTTCGATGCCGAGCGATTTAAGATGGTCGAGCTCGTTCATCAAGCGTTTTTGATTAGCAGTTCCAATTCCTAAAAGCGCTCCGTACCAGTAGTTTGTGCCAACAAAATGGTATGGCTTGCCGTTGCGAATAAACTTTCCGTCTTCGATTTTGATGAAGCTATGCTGCGCAAAACTGCTGATGCACAGAAATAGTGTGGCTAGAATTGCGAAAGGAAACTTTTTCATGAGCTTAATTTTGTGGTAAGGTGTATAAATCGGGTAAATCGTTTTGCAGCAAACATTTCGCTTTGTTTGAGAATACTAAGAAATCGGCTGCATTCGGATTTGCTGGCGTTGGTACGTAGTAGCTGTTTTGATAGTTATACCAAAACATGATAAAGGCAATTTCTGGGTTGTTTTTACTTATTGTTGTGTAGGCGTAGTTCGAAAACCAGCCGTTGATAGGTGCGTTGCTGTTGTTCACCAAATACCCTGTTTCAGTAAATGCAGCGATTTTTACTTTATTAACAGCTAAATCGGAGATCATTTTTAGTTTAGCGTTTGCTCGGTCGGCACCCGCAGTTCCTTGTCCGTTGCCTAAATCTCCGTAGTTATCTATTCCTAAAACATCTACATAATCATCTCCTGGATAACGACTTAAGTACGATGCGCTGTTACTGTATGTATTGTCTGGTGCGAAAGAGTAAAGGACATTATGCACGTTTTTCACGTCGCGTAAATAAGTAACAGTAAATTGGAATACAGCTTTGTATTCTTCGGCCGTGCAGTAGTTTTGTCCCCACCAGAACCAATTTCCGTCGAATTCGTGAAAAGGTCTGAAAATCACGGGTATTTTCGTTCCGTCGGGAGCTGTTAAGTTGTTGAGCACCTGCGCTACTTTATCGAGTTTTGCTTTGTACCAATCGTGAAAAATGCCGTTTGGAAGCAATCCGCGAAAAGCAGTAGTCTTTTGCTGATCGGTCATATCACTGGCGTAGAAACTTTCTTCGTTGTATGGTTCGCGTAAGTGCCAGCAAAAAATGTTTATCATGCCTTTGTCGTACGCTTCTTTGGTGTCGGCAATAATCTTATTTTCTTGTTGGACAAACCAATTGTTTGACGGGTTGTTTTTGTCGGTAATGAACATGAAATCAGAGCCTAACAATCCGGGGTCGTTACCCGTTGTTTTTTTGATATCCGACATGTTTCGATTGTCTTGATAAAAGAAATTGAAAGCGTCTTGATGACCAATAATCGTTTTTGTTTTAGATAGTTTTTTTAGGTTGTAGAATAGTGCAACGGTTTCCTCTGTAGCGTTTGGATCGGCCATGTAGGTTCTAGCGTTAGCCACGGTAAGGGCGTCGCTCGGCGTTGGGTCTGGTTCAGGAACTTCATTTTGCGTATCCGAACCATCGCCGCCGCTAGAACAAGCGATGCATAATAAACTTCCCCACAGTACATAAATCAACTTTTTCATTTGTTTTCTTTTAAAATTTTAATCAATTCCATACAAGCTCGTCCGTTGTGATACGGACATTTCCAAATACCTACTTTATCTTCTTTCATTTGCGATTTGTCTTCTAAAATGCCCCAAAACCATTCGCCATTTTCATGATCGAGGATGTGTTTTTTGGTAAATTTCATGTTATCGATAACCGCGTTTAGATATTTTAAATCTTGGGTTATCCGATAGGCGCAGTGCATTCCGAGCCAAAATTCGGCTTGAGGCCACCAGTGTTTCTCGCGAATAAGTTTGTTTTCGTTAAGATCAAATTCGTACCAGAGTCCGCCGTCCAGATCGACACCTTTAAAACAGGCATGTGCTAAATTAACAGCGATTTCGCTGTAGCGGCTTATGTAATTTTCGTCTTTAATTTGTTCGGCACACCACAGCAACAGCCAAGCTGCCTCTATATCATGTCCAAAGGAAATAGCGCTTTTGGTTTCTATCCAATCTTCTGAAAAAAATAAGTTGAGATGCCATTGTTTTTTATTGATGAAACGTTCTTCAATAACATCGAGCAAATTTTGAATTCGTTCCTTTAGAAAGTCGGAAGGTGCTACTTTATACAAATTCGCATACGCTTCAACGATATGCAAATGCGTATTCATGGTCTTTTTTTCGTTGACGTCTTTATCGCTTAAGCGAAAATCGGATAGTGGTTTCCAGTTTTCAGTAAAAGCTTCAAAGTACCCGTTGTATTCACTATCGAAGCTGTATTTTTCGATTTTCGTCAACAGGTCGTTTGCCATCGCTAAAGCTTGTGCATTTTTACTTACAGCATAGTACGAAGCGCAACCGTAAATGGTAAAAGCAAGTGCATAAATTTGGTTTTTACGTTCGCTGGGAACTCCAGTTGCGGTAACGCTCCAATAAATACCATTTTTATGGTAGAAATTGGTTTCAATGTAACGATATGCCCATTCGGCAACGTACAAATATTTGGTGTTTCCTGTTAGCTGATATGCTTCGGAAAAGGTGTATAAAATCCGTGCATGTAATACGGAACCTTTATCTGCCTGCCAGTTTTTGTTTTCTTGTGCATCAATTTGCCCGATAAAACCGCCGTTTTTTTCATCGATGGTTTCTCGCATCCAATACGCGAGTATATCATCGAGCATTTCTTGCAAACGATTTATATCTATTATGTTTTGATGCGTGGATGTATTCATGAAAACTGTTGCTATTATTTGAAGTTCTTGTTGCGTTCGATCAAGTCGAGGATCGTTCGCACAGATCCTCCCGAGGTATAAGTATCTACAGGTGAGTTTTTGCAATAATCTACTAATTTTTCGACGGTTGAGGTAGC
Organism: Pseudanabaena sp. UWO311; assembly: GCA_943371725.1. Taxonomy (GTDB): domain Bacteria; phylum Bacteroidota; class Bacteroidia; order Flavobacteriales; family Flavobacteriaceae; genus Flavobacterium. The sequence goes on from CALRVY020000073.1 coordinate 12,966, forward strand.
TACATGCAAACGCGTATCAGACGATGCATAGTAAATATAAACCTCGCCGTTTTCCTCAGCAATCCAACCGTTAGAGAACAAAACGTTCGACACATCTCCAATGCGCTCGTCGTTTTGTGGTGCCATAAAATGTCCGGCTGGTTTGTAAATCACCCGACCGATATCGTTCAAATCAGTCATAAACAAGTAAAGCGTATAGCGCAAACCGGCAGCGGTATTTCGAACGCCGTGAGCTAAATGTAACCAGCCTTCGGTGGTTTTTATGGGCGCAGGTCCTAAACCGTTTTTAAGTTCGTAAACGGTATGATAGCTTTTTCCGAAGATAATTTGTTCGTTTTCGACAACCGGATTTTTCATATCGGTAATGAAACCCAATCCGATGCCACCGCCGCTACCTACGTCGATAAAGCCGTCTTGCGGACGCGTATAAATAGCGTATTTTCCGTCGATAAATTCTGGGTGAATGACAACATTTCGCTGCTGACCGCTGTTTGAGATGAGGTCGGGAAGTCGTTCGAAATGAATCAAATCTTTGGTTCGCACAATTCCGGCGTTAGCTATTGCCGAACTGGTGTCGTTTGCGGGAGCATTTGGGTCTTTGCGCTCGGTACAAAAGATTCCGTAAATCCAACCGTCTTCGTGTGCAACCAGGCGCATATCGTACACATTAGTGTCTGGATTTCCTGGAATTTCTGGAATAAGACAAGGCTTGTCCCAAAAACGAAAGTTATCGACTCCGTTTTCACTTTCTGCCATAGCGAAAAACGACTTGCGATCGTTGCCTTCCACACGCACGCAAACGAGAAACTTGTCGTTCCATTTCATTGCACCGGCATTGAAAGTCGCATTAAATCCAATGCGTTCCATTCCGTATGGGTTTGTCTCGGCGTTTAAATCATAGCGCCAGTGAATTGGCACGTGATTTTCGGTAACTACCGGATTGTTGTATCGAGAGTAAATGCCGTTTCCGTGCGAAAGTTTTTGGTTCTCAATAGCTAAGAACTGTTCGTGCTGTTTCATAAGTTCAGCATAATTCGGAATTCGTGTGATTTGTTCAGTAATCATTCCTTGCAATTTTAATAGTCAGATAATCGGTTCCACCA
>CALRVY020000074.1:0-13627 GCA_943371725.1 Pseudanabaena sp. UWO311
ACAACTGCGTCTGAAAATTCTTTTTTCCTTGCATGACTAAAAATGCGAAAATCACTGCAAAACCGATAGCTATCGGTTACACGGATTTATGTGTATTTTTACGTTGTGCAACAGGCGCACGGGTTTTGCGTCAGGCGGGCGGACGTGCAAAATTGAAGCTTTGTGCTATAAATAAACTTAAGTAATGAATTTAAACTTTGTGCTCCGAAACCCGCCCGAACGCAAATCCTAAAAAAGTTATGCGCTATATTGCCAAAAATTACGCAAATGAAAGATGATGAAAAATTAATTCCCGAACTAAGAGAATTTAGAAAGCTTAATAATGAAGATTTCTCGATTGAGGATTGGATTTCTTACGAGGGAAATATAAAACTTACAATAGCTTATTCGGTATTATTCTGGCCTAGCTTCATTGAATATGATGGTTGCGTAATTCTTGAAAATAGATTTGATACCGAAAATTTTGAAAATTGGAAAAAGACAGAACACGTTAAAAGTTATGCGCAAATTGAATCGCTCTTAAACCATTTCCATATTTTGGATTTTTGGGGAAATGACCAAAAACGCGATGAAGCTACTTATGATCAAATAGTTTATTTAGGTAATAAGCTTTGTGAAATTTATTCAGCAAAACTCAAAGTTGAATTTCCTGAAAAACAATTTACTTTTAGTTTTAATGGAGATGAAAAGTAAGAGGCATATGATGAATATGAAATAACTTTTTATCAAGATGAAAATTTGAACCGAAAAACAAAATACGGCACATAACAGGCGTAACCCTTACACAACTCCCTTTCTAATCAATAACGTTGATTTGTGCGGCAAAAGCGACACCAAATTAGCCGTTTTAAACAGTTGTTGTATCACGCTCGTGTTGCAAACTCTTACATTTTGAAAGGCTTAAAACGCTTCTTTTTAGTCGGTGAATGGCCCTTTTCGAAAAAGCGCGTTGTTTCGCTGTTTTTTTAGATTCAACAACAACTTGAGTCAATGGTTTTTTGACATTGAAGTTCAGATTTTTTTTGAGATTATAGGTTAAACTCGCCATCAGTTTAAAAAAGGTCAGTCAGGTTAACCGAGGTAAACAATTGTGGCTGAAAATTCTTTTTTCCTTGCATGACTAAAAATACGAAAATTACTGCAAAGGCACAAAGATTTATGTGTATTTTTACGTTGTGCAACAGGCGCAGCGTTTTTGCAATATGGCGGGTTCAGTGCTAAATTGAACATTTGGTTTTCAAATGAGCATTAGTGTAAAATTGAATGTAAGTGCTTCTAAATCGTCCGATTAGATAAGTTGAAAACCGATTCCAAAGGAAAATCGCGACTAAAAAACATAAATTTGTAGCCAATAGAAATAAATAATGGACAAACGCTTTACGGGCATAATTCAACTTATAAAACAATCTCGGACTAAAGCAATAAAAGCCGTAAACGCCGAACTAATAAACCTCTATTGGAATATCGGAGAACATATCAGCAAGAAAATTGAACAATCAGAATGGGGCGACTCTGTGGTAACAGAATTAGCCAATTTCATACAGACACAAGAACCAGAAATAAAAGGCTTCTCCGATAAAAATATTTGGAGAATGAAGCAGTTTTACGAGACTTACAAAGACTTCCCAAAACTCTCACCACTGGTGAGAGAAATTAGCTGGACAAACAATCTTCTAATTTTTTCAAGATGTAAAACTATTGAAGAAATGGAATTTTACCTAAACCTCGTAAAACAACAAAGCTACAGTAAACGAGAACTTGACCGACAAATATCTGCAAGCTTTTTCGAGCGGACAATGATAGGCAATTCAAAACTCTCACCAGCGGTGAGAGAAAGTAACAATGACCTATCAAACACATTCAAAGACAGCTATGTGTTTGAATTTTTAAACTTACCTGCCCCACACAGCGAGAGCGATTTACAGCGTGGTCTTATAAGACAAATGAAAAGTTTCATTCTCGAACTCGGGAAGGACTTTTTGTTTATAGGAGAAGAATATAAGTTGCAAGTTGGAAACAGCGACTTTTACGTTGACTTGCTTTTTTACCACCGTGGACTACAATGCTTAGTGGCATTTGAACTCAAAGCAGACAAATTCAAGCCTGACCACCTGGGACAGCTTAACTTTTACTTGGAAGCATTGGACAGAGACGTTAAAAAGCCAAACGAAAATCCGAGCATCGGAGTTTTGCTATGCAAGGACAAAGACAGTGAAGTTGTAGAATATGCTTTAAGCAGGAGCCTTTCGCCGACAATGGTATCAGAGTATAAAACGCAACTACCTGACAAGAAACTTTTACAACAGAAAATACACGAACTATTTGACAAGGAGACAGCCGATAAATAGAGCCGCTACTGCCAACAGCCGTACCCCTTCCAAACCCCCATTTAAAAACTACTACCTCAAAATAATTACAAATAACAACCTGTTTTAAATTGATTTAAAGCACTTTCGTTTGTCTTTTCCAATCCCAAACTCTCAATAACGTTCTCTTGCGCACGCACGTCGCAGCAGGGAATGACGCGGAAATGCCGTGAAGCGCATGCCGATTTTTGGTGTGGATTGGCGTGCGACTGAAAGAAGCGCCGCCAAGCTGCTACCAAAAACGGCAGGAGCAAGCGCCATTGCAGCAAAATGCCCGACCCGCCGCAACCCGATTCCACTAAACGTGCGGCGGGTGCTGCCCAAATAATTCGAGTAGGTTTTTTAGTTCGTCAATAAAGCATCAAAAGCCGTCACCACCGCTTTAAAATGGATGATAAAAAGCTTTATTTTTTTGACGCTTTGATAAATATTCTATTGTGAAGATCTTACAAAGCCTTATTTTAATTTGGGTCGGAATCAATGGCGTTTTCAAATTAAAGCACAGTTTTTTCGCCACGACTTTCGAAGTGTGGTCACTGAGCTTGTCGAAGTGCTGTCAGTATTAAAAATCTCTAACTTTTTAAAAAAGTCGCTTAGTTGTTTTCCATCATGTGTGATAAAAAACATAAAACAAGCGCAGTGACCAAATCAGCGGAAGTAAGGTCACTGAGCCTGTTGCAGTGTGGTCACTGTGCTTGTCGAAGTGTGAATTTAATCGTTCATCGAAATCAAAAACTCTTCGTTGTTTCGGGTCTTTTTAAATCGATCGTTTACAAAATCCATTGCTTCAACAGGATTCATATCCGAAAGATACTTCCGCATAATCCACATACGTTGCAAGGTTTTTTCATCGAGAAGCATATCGTCGCGACGTGTAGAAGACGACATTAAGTCGATAGCTGGGAAGATTCGTTTATTGGCAATTTTTCGGTCGAGTTGCAATTCCATGTTTCCGGTTCCTTTAAACTCCTCGAAGATCACTTCATCCATTTTCGAACCTGTTTCAGTAAGCGCTGTAGCAATGATACTCAACGAGCCGCCGTTTTCTACATTACGTGCCGCACCGAAAAAGCGCTTCGGTTTTTGCAATGCATTTGCGTCGACACCGCCGCTTAAAACTTTTCCAGACGCTGGTTGAACTGTATTATAAGCACGTGCCAATCGCGTAATTGAGTCAAGTAAAATAACCACATCATGACCGCATTCAACTAATCGTTTTGCTTTTTCTAGCACAATATTCGCGATTTTTACGTGTTCTTGGGGTTCACGATCAAATGTCGACGCGATCACTTCGCCACGAACCGAACGTTGCATATCGGTAACTTCTTCCGGACGTTCGTCGATAAGCAGCACTAACAAATAAACTTCGGGATGATTTGCAGCAATAGCATTGGCGATGTCTTTCAACAACATCGTTTTACCCGTTTTGGGTTGTGCTACAATCATACCGCGTTGTCCTTTTCCAATAGGCGCAAACAAATCGATAATGCGCGTTGAAATCGAACTTTGTTTATCGGCAATTCGAAACTTTTCCTGCGGAAATACCGGCGTTAAGTGTTCGAACGCAATACGATCGCGCACTATTTGCGGATCGTGACCGTTTATCTTGAGTACTTTCACTAATGGGAAAAACTTTTCTCCTTCTTTTGGCGGACGAACTACACCTTTTACAGTATCACCCGTCTTTAAACCGAAAAGTCTGATTTGCGAAGTCGATAAGTAAATATCGTCTGGTGAAGCCAAGTAATTGTAATCCGATGAGCGCAAAAAGCCATAACCGTCGGGCATCATTTCTAAAACACCTTCCGATTCTATGATGCCATCAAATTCATAATCAGCATCTTTATAGGAAGGTTTCTTTTTGAATCCACTGTTTTGATGGTTTCCATTGCCGTTTCCATTTCCATTGTTCTGATTTCCGAACGTATTTCGTTGTTCGTTCTGATTCTTTTGAAACGGAGCTGGTTTTTGCTCAACAGGGCGTTCGGTTGCCGGCTCTTTAGCATCAGTGCTTTCACTTGTAGTCTCGGCTCGTTTTCCAAAAGGTTTTGGTGGTCGCGGTTCAAATTTCTTTTTAATGAAATTTTTCGGACGCTCGGTATTATTCTGATAACTAACGCCCGGTTCTGCGGCAGTCGTTGGATCAGCTTCGGATGCATTCGATACCGGAGCGCTTTCACGCACTTCGGCTTTTTCTGACGTTGTTTCTTCAAACAGTGGAACTTGAACTGCGCTTTGAGTATTTGAGCTATCTTTTCGCTTTCGTCCACGTCTCTCAATTTTAGGTTCAGGAGTTTCTGAATTTGAAGATATTGGTCGCGTTTGAAGGGCGAGGATACTTTCTATAAGCGCTTCTTTTTTAACACCGTGATATTTTATTTGTTGAGAAGCTTTCGCAATTTCTTGCAGCTCAGGCAGCTTCATTGCCTTTAGTTTGGAACTATCGAACATAGATTTCCGAATAAATTAGATGGGAAAAAATAAATAAAAAATGATTGTTTTATTCTTTACGAAACAATAAGCATAAAATGAAGTACTTACGCCTTTGCACTGCAATATTACGAATTTATTTCTTGTAATGACAAGGTTTTTTTAAAAAAGAGATTATACTTTTGCAGTGTTCAGTCAACCGAATTATGTTACAACGAATACAAACAGTTTATCTCATAATTGCTTTTCTGCTTTCGGCGGTGGTTTCGTTCTTGTCGCCGATGTATGTTGAAAATGATCAATTGGTTTTTGCTTTCAGTAAAATGGAATTTAGTATGCTCTTCGGCTTGTCGTCGATGCTAAGTGTAGTGAGTTTATTGAGTTACAAAAATCGAAAGCAACAGTTTGTTCTTGGCCGACTGAACATCATTATCCATGTAATTTTATTAGGATTGCTTATATATCGGTTGCTAAATTTATCTGGAGGGCCACTTGGCTCAGTGAAAGGTATTGGGAGCTTCCTTCCTATTGTTTCTATCGTTTGTTTGGCATTAGCCAACAAGGCCATCAAAAGGGATGAAGATCTTGTAAAATCTGTAGATCGTATTAGGTAAGCCTGTAAACTTAGTTTATTAGTGCGAAGAAAAATCCGGCTTTATGTCGGATTTTTTTTTATTGCCCGTTCGCCCAATTCTATTACTTCCAGATTTGTAGGCTTTTTATTTGAAATTTCGAAACGTAGCATCGTTCGAATTTGGTGAAATCCACTGATTCCACAAGCGCCCGGATTTATATGTACGTGTCCAAATTTGGGATCCCGCATTACTTTCAAAATGTGCGAATGTCCACAAACAACTAATTCGGGTTTGTGTTCTGTAATCAAAGCGCGCGTCATCGGATTATAGGTGCCTGGATATCCGCAAATATGGCGAAGCAAAACGCGCAGTCCCGCAGTTTCAAAAACGTTATTTTCGGGATACCGCAATCGCGCCGATTGTCCATCAATGTTGCCAAAAACCGCTCGTACTTTCGCAACCGATTCCAGTTGGTCAATAACTTCCAAATTACCAATATCACCCGCATGCCACACTTCATCAACCACTTTTGCATAAGCTAAAATACGCTCGTCGATATACCCATGTGTGTCAGATAATAGTAGGATTTTCATAGCTTTTAATAGCTGGTAAAGGTAGTGAAATAGACAAACGTTTTTTAGCTTTTAGCGATTAGCTTTTAGCTTTTAGCTTTTAGCTTTTAGCTTTTAGCTTTTAGCTGACAGCTTTTAGCTTTTAGCTGACAGCTTTTAGCTTTTAGCTTTTGGCTTTTAGCTTTTTAGCTTTTAGCTTTTAGCTTTTTAGCTTTTGGCTTTTAGCTTTTTAGCTTTTAGCTTTTTAGCTTTTAGCGATTAGCGATTAGCTTTTAGCTTTTTATCTTTTTAGCTTTTAGCGATTAGTTTTTTAGCTATTAGCTTTTAGTTTTTAGCTTTTAGCTTTCAGCTTTCAGCGATTAGCTTTTAGCTTTTAGCTTTTTAGCTTTTAGCTTTTAGCTTTTTAGCTTTTAGCTGACAGCTTTTAGCGATTAGCTTTCAGCTTTTAGCTTTTAGCTTTTAGCGATTAGCTTTCAGCTTTTTAAAAAAAAACCAATCAATAAAAACGAATACCTTTTCTTTTCCGATAAATACTTTACCGTTCACATTAGGTTTTTTACATTTACGAAAAGAACTTAAACTTGTGAAAGACTCGCTTAAACACTTGGGTAAACGCCGTCAACTGATTGATCTTCTTAGAACAAAAGGAATCAGCGATGAAGCTGTGCTTGAAGCGATGCTCAAAATTCCACGTCATTTATTTCTCAATTCGAGTTTTGAAGATTTCGCATACGAAGACAAAGCGTTTCCAATCGCTGCTGGGCAAACCATATCACAACCTTATACTGTTGCTTTTCAGTCGCAACTTCTGGAAGTAAAGTCCGACGACAAAATTCTTGAAATTGGCACAGGTTCGGGTTATCAAACCGCTGTTTTAGTGGGTATGGGAGCTAAGGTTTATTCCGTGGAGCGTCAAATCGATTTATTTAAACAAACATCGCTGCTACTTCCTAAATTGAATGTACGTCCGAAACACCTTTCTTTTGGAGATGGCTACAAAGGTTTACCTGCATTTGCGCCTTTCGACAAAATTATTGTCACCGCTGGAGCGCCTTTCGTTCCCAATCCGCTGCTTGCACAGTTGAAAGTCGGCGGTCGTCTAGTGATTCCTGTAGGCGCAACCGATCAAATCATGACATTATACATCCGACAAACCGAACTCCGATTCGAAAAGCACGAATTCGGAAATTTTAGATTCGTTCCACTTCTTGAAAATAAATCGTAATGAAAAAAATCATCGCTTTTTTCTTTTTGTCTAATGCAGTATTTGCACAGGGTTACAGCAGTTTTTTTACGGGAAACAGCACCAATAGTACCACCGTTCCTCTAAAGGGATATTGCTTAATGGGCGGTGCGACAGAAAACGACAATGCGATGATTTGGCTTTTGCAACGCGCTAATGGAGGCGATGTTGTTGTCTTGCGAAGTTCGGGTTCTGATGGCTATAACGATTACTTCTTTTCAGAACTCGGAGTTCCAGTAAATTCCGTGGAAACTTTGGTAATTACGAGTGCGCAAGGAGCTACAAATCCGTATGTTTTAGATAAGGTTTCAAAGGCTGAGCTTATTTGGATTGCAGGCGGCGACCAATTTAATTACGTTTCTTACTTTAAAGATAATGCTCTCGAAACGCTTCTCAACGACCATATTAATGTAAAAAATGCACCAATTGGCGGAACAAGTGCCGGAATGGCCATTTTAGGAGAACACTATTTTTCAGCACAAAACGGTTCGGCAACCACAGCGCAAGCACTCGCAAATCCGTTTCATCCAAACGTAACGCTGGGTTCGTCGGATTTCCTTAGCATTCCCATTTTAGCGAATACGATAACCGATACACATTTTGATAATCCAGATCGCCGTGGCCGACTGTCAGCTTTTCTCTCACGATTGGTAGCTGATAGTCAGCAGCGCAAGTTTGGAATTGCATCCAACGAATACGTTTCTGTTTGTATCGATGAAAATGGCATGGCACGTGTTTTTGGCGATTTTCCGAACTACGAAGAGTACGCCTTTTTTGTACAGCCAAATTGCACCGATGTTTTCACGCCCGAAGTGTGTTCGCCAAATCAGCCTATAACTTGGAATAGAAACGGCGAAGCTTTGAAAGTGTATCGAGTTCCAGGAACACAAAACGGTAGCAATACCTTTAATTTGAATGATTGGAATTCTGGAACCGGAGGAGCGTGGCAAAATTGGCGCGTTGTTAACGGTACTTTTTCCACTTCAACAACCCAAGATCCGCAATGTATTTTGCATGTTGAGGAAGTGAACGAACTTCAAAGACAGTTAACATTTCCAAATCCAGTAGGCGATTTACTTTACTTCAAAAATGCCGTATCTGCGGTTCAAATTCATACGATCGACGGTCGTCAAGTATTTATGTCTGCAGATTCTGAGATGGAATCTGTTCGTTTTGATTCTTTGCCGAAGGGATTTTACCTGGTTTCTTTTCTGCTAAACGGCAATCGCTATTGCGAGAAAATCGTTAAGAATTAAACGCTTTTTTGATTCGATCAAGATCGCGTTTGGTATCAGATGCTTTCAGACTCTCGCGTTTATCGTATGTTTTTTTACCTCTTGCCAACGCGATGTCAAGTTTTGCCAAACCCTTTTCATTGGTAAATAAACGTAGCGGCACAATAGTTAAACCTTTGGTTTGAACGCTTTTATACAAACTGCGCAGTTCGCGTTTTTGCAATAACAATTTTCGTTCTGAGCGCGATTTGTGGTTGAATTGATTTCCAAACGTATATTCTTCGATATACGAATTAATAAGAAACAATTCGTTGTTATGGAATTCGCAAAAACTTTCAGTAATCGTAGCTTTTCCAGCGCGAATCGATTTTATTTCGGTACCCGTTAACACAATGCCAGCTGAATACGTTTCGATTAGTTCGAAATCAAAGCGAGCGCGTTTATTCTGAATGTTGACCGTTTTTTGCATAGCGTCGGCAAAGGTAAGAATACAGATTTACAACTCAGCATCAAAAAAGTTTCAATTCTATGTACTTGATACTTAAATTTTATTTTGTAATTTTGCGCACCTTTTCAAGGCAGTGGAATGTGGGAAAAGGGATGAACTAATTTATTGAAAAACAACTTCTGAAGGTTTTTGCCGCAGCATTCCGAAACATCAGAATACAAATTTTTAAATCAGATTATGTCTGAAACAGTAAACAAAGAACAGTTTTTAGCGGACTTTAACTGGCATAATTTCCAAGAAGGAATTGATGCAGTTGACGAAAAAAACTTGAAAGAATTCGAGGAATTAGTTGCTAAAACGTTCATTTCAACGGATCAAGAAGAGGTTGTAGAAGGTGTTGTAGTTCGTATCACAGACCGCGATGCGATTGTTGACATCAACGCAAAATCTGAAGGTGTAATTTCCCTTAATGAGTTCCGTTACAATCCAAACCTTAAAGTAGGCGACAAAGTAGAGGTGCTTATCGACATCCGTGAAGACAAAACCGGACAGTTGGTACTTTCTCACAGAAAAGCACGTACCATCAAAGCATGGGATCGCGTAATTGCTGCTCATGACTCAGGTGAAATCGTAAACGGTTTTGTGAAATGCAGAACTAAAGGAGGTATGATCGTTGACGTATTCGGTATCGAAGCGTTCTTACCAGGTTCACAAATTGATGTGAAGCCAATCCGCGATTACGACCAGTACGTGAATAAGATGATGGAATTCAAAGTGGTGAAAATCAACCACGAATTCAAAAACGTTGTGGTTTCTCACAAAGCGCTTATCGAAGCTGATATCGAAGTTCAGAAGAAAGAAATTATCGGTCAGTTAGAAAAAGGACAAGTTCTTGAAGGCGTTGTTAAGAATATTACTTCTTACGGTGTGTTCATCGATTTAGGTGGTGTAGATGGTTTGATTCACATCACCGACCTTTCTTGGTCGCGTATCAACCACCCAAGCGAAGTATTGGAGCTTGATCAGAAATTAAACGTAGTAATTCTTGATTTCGATGATGAGAAAACAAGAATCCAATTAGGTTTGAAGCAGCTTAACGCACACCCATGGGATGCTCTAGATGCGAACTTGAAAGTAGGCGATAAAGTGAAAGGTAAAGTAGTTGTAATTGCAGATTACGGTGCATTTATCGAAGTTGCCGAAGGTGTTGAAGGTTTGATCCACGTTTCTGAAATGTCTTGGTCTACACACTTGCGTTCTGCTCAAGATTTCGTAAAAGTTGGCGATACTGTTGAAGCAGTTATCTTGACTCTTGACAGAGATGAGCGTAAAATGTCGCTTGGTGTTAAACAAATGACTCAAGATCCATGGACTGATATCACTGCGAAATACCCAGTAGGTAGCAAGCACGTAGGTATCGTTAGAAACTTTACTAACTTCGGTGTATTCGTTGAGTTAGAAGAAGGTATCGACGGATTGATCTACATTTCTGATTTGTCTTGGACTAAGAAAATCAAGCACCCATCTGAGTTTGTTAGCGTAGGCGAGAAACTTGATGTAGTAGTGTTAGAATTAGATGTTGACGGACGTAAACTTTCGTTAGGTCACAAACAAACACAAGCTAATCCTTGGGATAAATACGAAGATTCTTTCGCAGTTGGAACTGTTCACAGCGGAACCATCAGTGAAATCGTTGACAAAGGTGCTACAGTTGAATTTAACAGCGATATCGTAGCGTTCATCCCAACGCGTCACTTAGAAAAAGAAGACGGTAAAAAGTTGAAAAAAGGAGATGAAGCCGAGTTCAAAATCATTGAATTCAATAAAGAGTTCAAGCGTGTAGTTGCTTCGCATACTGCTATTTTCCGTGAGGAAGAAGAGAAGAATGCAAAAGCTGCTGTTGAATCAGCAAACAACAATAACCAAGTATCATCTACACTTGGTGATAACAACGACATCCTCGCTGCTTTGAAAGCGAAGATGGAGAAAGGTGGAAAATAATCCTTATTAATTCTGAGAGAAAGCCCGGCATTGTCGGGCTTTTTTTATGGGATATTGCATCAAAATAAAAAGAAGTAGCTTTTTTTGTTTTTGGGCAATGCGCCGCAACGATTTTGCGTCATCGAAAATGAGTGCAAGCGGCGCCCGCGCTTTTTGCTGCAACTCCTCGCTTCGTCGTGCCTCCTCGCTGCGGGGTTTTCGCGTCAATCGCTATTGCGGAAACAAGAAGATAGAAGATAGAAGTTAGAGGTTAGACTTCGATAATTTCACCATTTAACTTGTCGTTTTTGGGGAAGCTAGTCCCGATAGCTATCGGGATCCTGACGTTCACCACTTCACGTTTCGCTTTCCCCAACTAAACCGCAATCCGTTGGTGCCTGAGCCTGTCGAAGGCTGGTGCGATTTTTTGGTGGTTTGACACGTTCTGTGTTTTCCTCAACGGTACAATATTGCGCAAAATTCTGTGAGGTTCAGTGTTTTCCGTGCGCGAATAAAGAAACGGCTTGCGCTTGTCAAAAGTCCAATCTTTAAATTCACTAAGAAGAACTTTTACATTCTTTAATCCATATGCACATAAAATTCAGTTAAACTACCCGAATTTTACTACATAATTTTAAACCAATACCAAAACCATGAATACCTATCTCGCCAGCCGACTCCAAGAAGTATTGCTCGACGGCAAGTGGATTGCCAACACTAATTTTAAAGAACAAATTACCAGCGTCAATTGGCAACAAGCCACGCAAAAAGTTGGAAATCTCAATACAATAGCGGTACTTACTTTTCATATTAATTACTATCTCAAAGGCTTAAATCAAGTTTTTGACGGTGGAAACCTCGATATAAAAGATAAATACAGCTTTGATACGCCGGAAATTAGCAGCGAAAACCACTGGAATCAATTGGTACAAGAGTTTTTAAACAACGCTGAAAAATTCATTCAGCATGTGCAGACACTCGATGAAGCTACATTAAACCAAGCCTTCGTGAAAGCAGAATACGGCAGCTATCACCGAAATATTGAAGCACAAATTGAACACAGTTATTACCATTTGGGTCAAATTTCGTTGTTGAAAAAGCTTATCAATCAAGACCAAAACGAAAACTAATCACTGCTGTAACGTCTTGTAAAACAATTGACTGCAACCGTTATCCGATTTTTCTAAAAATGTGCTACATTCGTTACAACAAGCACTAATTTCTTGTCAAACGCGCTCAAAAAAAGCAAATGCAACTAAAACAGCCAAATCCCGTTCGTATCGAAACGCCAAGAATGAACCTGATTGGTTATTCTGTCGAAGAAATCTCATACATTTTCGAAAAATTCGAGAAATCCGACATCATGAAAGTACTCGGCCATCGAAACGAAGCCGACTACCAAAGTGAGTTTCTTAAACACCAAAACGGCTACGCGGCTTACAACAGAAGTTTCATCCTGTTTATGCTGTGCGACAAGCCAACACAGCAGGTTATTGGTCGCTGCGGATTACACAACTGGAACAAAGAACACAAACGCGCAGAAATTGGGTACAGCATGTCCGACGAGCGTTTTAAACAAAAAGGACTCATGTCGGAGGCCGTTGCAGCGATAATTCACTACGGTTTTCATACGTTGCAGTTAAACCGAATAGAAGCCTTAGTGGGAAGTGAAAACGTCGCGTCCTTGAAAATAATTGAAAGTCAGAATTTTATAAAAGAAGGTGTTCTACGCGATCATTATGCTGTGGGCGATGGCTATGAAGATTCCATCGCGTTTTCGTTGTTAAGAAAGGAGTATTTTGATTGAGAAATAGCAATATTTAAAGTAAGTACACCCGTTTTTTAGATTATAGTAATGTAAATACTTCTTTTTCAAAGTATTAAGTAGTTGCATTACCTCCTCCGTTTTCGCCATTCCCAAGGTGCTATAGCATTTGGATCACTCCAAATACCAACTTTTTGCTGCCGAGCGCTGCGTTCCAATTGCGCATATTCACTGCTTTTTGAATGCTTTTTATAATGCCAAGCCAAGCCATTTTGAACCAATGCTTTATTAACATTTACGCCGTTGGGTAAAACCACTTCTGCAATCAGCCTTTTGTAACGGTCGTATTTATTTTTCGACTGCAACTGCACAAATTTTCCGAAGCACAAATTCGATGCAAATTGTTTTGCTTTGGTTCCAAAAGCCTGCTTTTTCTCGGGGCAGTCAATGTGTTCGAGTCGCACCACTTGTTCGCGCCCGTTCATTAAAACCACAAAAGTGTCGCCGTCTTTAATACCAATTACTTTGTAGCGTGTCGTCGAATTAGTCGTCGAATGAATTGTACTATACGCAGAAAAATCGGCAATTTCCACGCGCTCAGCAAGGGAGAAGTTCAATAAAGAAAGCACACCAATCAGTTGCAGTAGTATGTTCATACGTTTCAGTTCGATTTTTTAAAACAAGGTTTTTGCAAAGTACTGCAATTTGAAAACGATTTTCGTGAAAGTTTTATTAAATGACGTTAGCCCGCGGCCGCGATGGCAGTGAAAATAAAAGCGTGGCAGTGGCATGTGTAGGCACTTTTTGTAGAGCGACCAGCGGAAGCTGTACAAAGAGTTGCCGAAGCCGCCAATGCACGATTTTATTGCAACGAACAGCGCGAATTGCCGCCCAAATAAAAATTGTAATTATTGTTTTTTGGGCAGCTTTTCCGGCTTTCGGCTGTATCTTTTTGTTCTGCTTCGCGCCACAAAAAGGATGCCGCCTCTATCCGGGCTGCGAAAATCGTTACC
>CALRVY020000075.1:0-13463 GCA_943371725.1 Pseudanabaena sp. UWO311
TTTTTGCCTCGCGAAAATAAGTCGAACGCTAGTTATTTTACAACTACACAAGCAGTAAAATCACCAATTTTCTGTTAATTGCAGTCGGTTTATTGGTTTATCTTTGCAAAAAAAAGCAATGAAACGCATCTATAACACCGCTTTCCTTTTCCTGATTTTACTACTATTTTCGGGTTGTTATGGAACAAAAGAACAAGTAAAAAAAGTACAAGAATCGCTTCCTGGAGAATGGGAATTGGTGGCACTTGTGTACGAAAAAAATACTTTAGATGGTTTGTTTCCTGGAAAGCGTCCACGATTGGTTTTCGATAACGAAGGAACTATGGTAAATGGTTACAATGGCTGTAATACATTCAGCTGTCCGATTTTTACAAATCGTTTGTCTTTAACTTTTCTCACTAAAAAAATGAAAAGTACCAAAATGGCGTGTGGCAACGACGGCGAGGCAACCTTCAACAAATTGCTAAACAGTATAACAAGTTATCGAATCGATGAACAAAACGAATTGGAATTGTTTATCAAAACGCAACGTATTATGACATTGCGACGAGTGCTTCCGGATGAGCAAAAATAAAACGCTAATTTTTAAAGAATGGTAAGTCTTAAAATGAGCGTTTCGGATTTTTTGTATTAGCGCATGTTTACAATACGTAAGCGCCTAAAATTTGGTAAACTTCGTTTATGTTATTGCCGCCCTTACCAAATTGCTTACTAATTGGCTGCGATTCGCCGCGTACCCAGATCTTTAATTCGGCATCTAAGTCAAGTAAGCCAGCGCTTTCTTTGCTAAATTTATTGATGTTTTTGTAAGGAATGCTTAAGTACTCGGCTTTGCTACCAACAAGTTGTTTTTCTACTAAAATCAGACGTTTATTGGTAAAAATAAATTGGTCTTTGATGATTTTGTATCCTTTTTCAATATGCTCGCCCGCTACTAGGATTGGCTGGAACTCTTTTTCTAAATCAGCAACGTTTGCTTCTGATGCGTTTCCTAAAATGGCATTAAATATTCCCATAAGTGTGTATTTGAAAGTTTAAGAGCTGTAAAGTTATGCAGTTTTACACGCTTTCACCAAAGGTGATTAAGTTATTATCGCAATCCAATACGGAAAATTCAAATTGCTGCCAAGGTTTAAATTCTAACTTTCCGTTCGGATGTATAGGTACTTGATTTGCAATTAGTTCGTTGTAAAACGTCTTGATGTCATTTACTCGAATATAAACTTGACCATAATTTTCGTCGGTATTCAATTGCTCGAACAAAAAGAAATGAAGCTCAATACCATCGCGTTCCAAAAGTAGGTAATTGGGATACGGACTGGCACTTATATCTTTAAAATCCAAGTACTTTTGGTAGAAATCCAGCGTAATGTGGCGATTTCGCATCGGTAATTTAGGATGAACACTTTGAAGCATGAAATTATTGCTGGTATTTCTTTTTGTATTTCTCGTACAGTTTAGTTTGGTGCGTTTCTAAATCAATTTTCCGACCGTCAATAAATGCATGTGTGATATTATTTCCACGCATGTCGAGCGCATCGCCAGTTGAAACCAACAACGTAGCCGATTTTCCTACTTCTAAAGATCCATAAGAATTATCGATTCCTAGAATTTTAGCGGCGTTCAGAGTAATTAACTGTAACGCTTCTTCTTTCGACAAACCAAATCCTGCTGCGGTTCCAGCCATGAAAGGTAAATTTCGTGTATTCATACGTTCCATTTCAGAACTGTTCTCTAAAGCAACCGTGATTCCTGCTTTTTGGAGTATCGACGGCATGGCAAAAGGTTTTTCAACCGCATCGGTATCATGCGTAATCAAGCTGTGTACACGTTCGATAAGAACTGATACGCGGTATTTTTTCAGTAAATCAGTTATTTGATCTGCATCGGAAGCACCAACGAGTACTATTTTCTTCACATTTAGCCGATTGCCCATTAAAATAGCGTCGGTCATTTGCTGCGTTTCATTTGCATGAATGTATAGCGTCCCACCTTTTTGAAACCAGGCAGCTATGGCGCTGTAAGGCTCGTTCTCTTGCTCAATTCCGTTGTTTTTGTAGGCAATACCGGTTTTCAGATAGTTTTCTAACTCGGCAACTTGCTTGTCGTAATCTTTGGCAACGCCTAGTTTTCCGCTTCCGTCCGACCAATCTCGTCCGAACGTACGGGGAAAATTAATGTGCAAGCCTTCGTCTTCATTGATTACAGCTTCGCGCCAATGCCAACTATCTAAAGTCACAATCGATGATTTTCCGCTGATTCTTCCTTCACGTGGTGTGATTTGCGCCAATAAAATGCCGTTTTGTTTCGCCGTTTCAATAACTTTTGATTCCGTGTTAAACGCAATGATACTTCTTACATTCGGGTTAAATTTTCCGATTTCCGCCATGTCGTCGGATGCTTTTACGGCATCAATTTCCAACAAACCCAAGGTCGAATTGGCAGCAATAAATCCGGGATAAATATGACTTCCCTTGGCATCGATTACTTTCTTAAAATGGGTCGGTGCTTTACTAGCAGCTCCAACATACGTGATAATACCGTTGTCAAAACCAATTGCACCCGATTCAACAACATTTAAATTACCATTATGAATGACTGCATTTGTAATTAAAATCGATTCCGACTGCTTGGGTGCAGGTTGTGCTTGTGCTGTTGTAAGAGCAGTAGCAAATACTAAAAGATATAGAGCTATTTTTTTCATCTTATGGTTCTAAAGTGTCGCAGTGGTAATGCTTTGGTTCCGTTTTTTTAGGTGGGATGGTGATCATTCCTTTGTTTTTTTCTTCCAAAAGCTGACTGAATATTTTCCCTTTATCGACTTGCATTTGTTTTCTTTGATTTTCAGATTGTTCTCGATCAAAGTATACGGTTCCATCGACTAGTGTTTTTTCTGCTTTAGCATAAACCGAAAGCGGATTTTCCGACCACAGCACCAAGTCGGCGTCTTTACCTATTTTAATACTTCCCACACGATCGTCAATTCGAAGCATTTTCGCAGGATTGAGTGTTACAAATTTCCAAGCGTCTTCCTCGCTAACACCACCGTATTTTACCGCTTTGGCAGCTTCCTGATTTAAACGACGCGACATTTCAGCATCGTCTGAATTAAATCCAACTAAAACGCCTTGTTTGTGCATGAGCGCGCCGTTGTATGGAATAGCATCGTTTACTTCAAATTTATACGCCCACCAATCTGAGAATGTCGATGCTGCTGCTCCGTGCTTGCGCATTTCATCGGCAACTTTATATCCTTCCAAAATGTGTGTAAACGTATTAACTCTGAAATTATACTTTTCCGCCAAATTCATAAGCATCAAAATTTCCGATTGCACATACGAATGACAGGTGATGAATCGTTTTCCTTCAAGAATCTCCAGTATCGATTCGAGTTCTTCGTCTTTTCGTGGAGTAATTCCTTTCTTTTTGCTGTTTCTATAGTCGCTCCATTCTTTTTTATACGCCAAGGCTTTGTCGAAATAAAATGCAAACGATTGTTCAACTCCCATGCGCGACTGTGGATAACGCGTTGGATTTTGAATTCCCCAGTTGCTCTGTTTTACGTTTTCTCCCAAAGCAAATTTGATAAAACCAGGTTGGTTAGGAAACAATAAGTTATTTGCGTTTTCGCCCCATTTTAGCTTTATGATCGCCGATTTTCCTCCAATAGGGTTTGCCGAACCATGTAATAATTGCGATGTGGTTACACCGCCCGATAAGTTAAGGTAGATGTTTAAATCGGTGGCATCTACAACATCTTGAATGCTCACTTCTGCACTTGAATTATGCCCCGCTTCATTAACTCCACTTGAAATGGCAATATGCGAGTGTTCATCAATGATACCGCTTGTTAAATGTTTGTTGGTGGCATCAATGCGTTTTGCTGTTGGTGCCACAATATTCTTGCCAACAGCTTTAATTTTACCGTTGCTTACCAACACGTCAGTTTGGGTTAGAATCCCATCTTTTTCGTTCGTCCAAACCGTAGCATTTACAAATAGTATATCCTCTTTTTTCGCTCTTGTTTCCAAACCGTATGCACCATTTGGAAATCGTATTGGCAATACCTCATAAGGGATTGGAGTTTTCTCAGGCGTTGGTTTCTCCGCATCGGCTGTTCGCTGCATCGTAAAAGGCACTGTTTTGCCATTCAACAAAGTGGCAGTACCGGAAATTTGATTTACTTCTATAACATTACCCGTTAGTCGATTGAAGTTAGTTGCAAGCGAATCTGCTGGTTTGATCAGTAGTTGCAAACGATCTTTTGTGTATGAAATTTTCGAATTAAACTTTACACCTGTGGCATCAGTAATTTCCGACTGTGCTGCACTGCTTGATCCACTGATTTTGATATTATATTCTTGATTGTCAATCTGTACTTTATACGTTCCGCGAATGTCTTTTTGTTTGCGATCATTTATTAGATAAGGCATGCCCTGTGTGTACGTTTCGTACCAAATCGTCTCAGGCGCAAACAATGATCCGTTGGTTACAATAAAATTTGCTTGTTTTCCCACGGCAATGCTTCCTACAGTGCTTTCTATTCCCAATAGTCTTGCAGGCACTGTCGTCAAGGCTTCAATGGCTTGATCAATAGTTAAACCGTACAAAATTGCTTTTTGAACTGCTGCTCGAAAGTCGTCTGCTTTCTTTAAGTCAGATAATGTGAAGGCAAAAGAAATTTTGTTCTTCGCTAAAGTTGCAGGATTTGATGGAGCTTGATTCCAATACAGTAAATCTGAAAAATCGATTTGATTTGCCAAATTTGCATCTGAAACATCGTAAGCTTCTGGAAATAATAGTGATGCGATAACAGGTGTTTGCGTTTTCTTTAATTCATCTATAATCAGAAAATCACGACCTGTTGTTTTTATGATTGCCGAATAGCCAAATTCTTGCTGCAATTTTATTGCGCGAAGTGCACTTTGATGATCGCGAACTTCAAAGATTTTCGGAAGCGAATTATTGTCGTTAAATGCTTGTAAATCGGCATCTTGAACACCATTGTTTTTGGCCCAAGCTGCATCGTGGTAAAATTGTCTCAGTAGGGCGATACTTCCCATAAGCGACGTTGGGTACGATTGAATGGCCGCCGCGCTTCTGTCGAAACTGTAAAAAGTAGCTGCTTTTGTATTGAGAATTCGTTTGCTTGGATTTTCAAGAACGAGCGAAACAACGGTTCCTGTTCCGCGCGCAATTCCGTCTCGTTGATGAGTCACAACCGTAGAAAATCCGTTCTTTAAATAGCTCTCTGCTTTATCGTTGTCGAAATTAAAAAGCGTAAATGCGTTTTGATGTGCCTTGATGTTATCGTTCCAATAATAACCTTTTGAAGGTAAATCATAAACCGGCGAATTTCGAAACGAACCGTTTGGCTTATTGATTCCGAGATTGCTGAATAAATCTATGAATGACGGATAGACCGACATTCCTTGCAGGTTTTCAACTACATAATTTGATGGAATCGGCACGTTTTGCCCAACCGCCTTAATGATCCCATTTGCAACTAAAATGGTTGCGTTTTCCAACAGCTGATTAGGACCAACATATACTTTACAATTTGTAAACGCTTGATTAATTGAAGATTGAACCTGCGTAGATTCGTTGTTTGGGAAGTAAATCTGCGCTTGTAAAGCTATTGGAAACAAGAGCAGTAGAACTTTTAGTTTTTTGAACATACTGTTTAATTATCGACCAAATTTAATAAAATACGGTTGAGTCGCACTGTTAAAAATGGATTTTGCACTTCATAGTACATTTTCAAAAATTTACGGTTTTTCCGTAAAATTATTTTTCAGCACCTTCTTACCTTCGCATTATCTAAGCCTAATGTTTTAAGTATATGCCTTTAGTTAAAATTTACGGAAGTGCCGTTTTTGGTGTTGATGCTACAACGATAACCGTTGAAGTACACATGGATAAAGGAATCGGCTATCATTTGGTTGGTTTGCCCGACAGTGCTGTAAAAGAGAGTAGCTACCGTATTGCAGCTGCTTTAAAGAATTCTGGATTTAATTTCCCAGGTAAGAGAATTACTGTGAACATGGCTCCTGCCGACTTGCGAAAGGAGGGATCGGCTTACGATTTAACTCTAGCAATTGGAATAATGATTGGTTCCGGACAGCTTCAAGCGCTGGAAATCGAAAATTACATTGTTATGGGTGAACTTTCGCTTGACGGCAGTTTACAGCCAATTAGAGGAGCGTTGCCAATTGCGATTAAAGCCAAAGCCGACGGTTTTAGAGGTTTTTTACTACCCATTCAAAACGCCGCAGAAGCTGCTATAGTTGCCGGATTTGAAGTCTATGGCATTACCAATCTAAGTGAAATTGTAGGTTTCCTTTCAGGTGAAATTTCATTAACACCTCAAAAACCGCAGGTTTTGATACCACAAACATCGGAACTGGAACGCGATCTGGATTTTGCCGACGTTAAAGGACAAGAAGGAATCAAACGTTGTATGGAAATTGCCGCTGCTGGTGGACACAACATCATTCTTATCGGTCCGCCTGGTTCAGGAAAAACCATGCTAGCGAAACGATTGCCGTCCATTTTACCTGAAATGAGTTTGCAAGAAGCGTTGGAAACCACGAAAATTCATTCAGTTGCTGGAAAAGTAAAATCAGCGGGATTGATTTCGCGAAGGCCGTTCAGAAGTCCGCATCATTCGTGTTCTTCAGCAGCTTTGGTAGGTGGCGGTAGTTTTCCGCAGCCGGGAGAAATTTCTTTGGCACATAACGGCGTTTTATTTTTAGACGAACTACCCGAGTTTAAACGCGAAGTATTGGAAGTCATGCGTCAGCCGTTGGAAGATCGCGAAGTCACTATATCTCGAGCCAAGTTTACGATTACCTATCCTTCTTCGTTTATGTTAGTAGCGAGTATGAATCCGAGTCCAGGAGGTTATTTTAACGACGCTAATGCTGTTGTTAGTAGTTCGCCCGCTGAAATGCAACGCTATATGAGCAAGATTTCGGGTCCGTTGCTCGATCGAATCGATTTACACGTTGAGGTGAGTCCGGTTCCGTTTGAAAATTTATCGGATAAGCGTCCGGCAGAAAGCAGTGCTGCAATCCGTGAAAGAGTTCGTGAAGCCCGTGAACGGCAGCAACAACGCTATCATGATTACACCGACGTTCATTACAACGCCCAAATGTCGACAAGGTTAATTCGCGAATTTTGCGCACTCGACGAGTCGAGCCTGTATTTGTTAAAGTCGGCAATGGAACGTCTAAACTTATCGGCTCGTGCATACGATCGTATCTTGAAAGTGGCTCGAACAATTGCCGATTTAGATGCATCTGAACAAATTGCGACACGTCATATTGCAGAAGCGATTCAGTATCGTAGTTTGGATCGAGACGGCTGGCTTGGCTGAAAAAAGGAAGCAAGCGACTTTAATTTAAAAGACATTTAAGCGGGCGTATTTCGGGTTAACCACAGTTGAAGAACTTTACTAATCGTACCTTTTAGAATGGGTTTCGAAACGTAATCATTCATCCCACAAGCGAGACAACGCGCTTTTTCGTCTTTTTCAGTTCCAGCAGTTAAGGCAATAATGGGTACTTTTTCAAATCTCTTGAGGCCGCGAATCGCAAGGGTAGCTTCATAGCCGTTTAATTCCGGCATTTGAATATCCATGAATATAAAATCGAAGTTTTGTGTTTCGCATTTTTTTAAAGCTTCTTTGCCATTTTCAGCTTCTACAAGATTTGCATTTACAAGTAATTGTTTTAATAACGTTTTGATTAGAAGCATGTTTACTTTATTATCTTCTACCAGTAATATTTGTAAACTCTCGTTTGCAAGTGCAGTAAAAAAGTCGTTTTCTTGTTCATTTTCTTCCTCAAGCAGATCAACCTGAATTTCTTTTTCGTTGATAAAGGCCGTTTTAACAGTTAAGTCGAAATAAAACGTACTTCCCTTATTCAACTCACTGATTACATTTAATTTGCTGCTCATTAATGACAGTAATTGGTTTGAAATCGATAAACCAAGTCCTGTTCCCCCAAATTTTCGGGTTGTTGAATTGTCTTCTTGCGAAAAGGCTTTGAAAATCTTTTCTCGGCTCTCGTGTTTAATTCCGATGCCTGTATCTTTAACCTCAAATCGAATAATTCGCTTTTCAGCATTGATTACTTTTATAGTTTTTAGCGACAGATCGATTTTTCCTTCGTTAGTAAATTTGACAGCATTACCCAGAAGATTTATCAAAATTTGCTTTAAGCGAACGGAGTCAATCTCAATATTTTCGGGAACTTCTAGGTCGATATCAATGTTAAAGTCTAGCTTTTTCTGTATCGCCTCGTACGAAATTAGATCTTTAACTTGCGCAATCATTTCTCTAATGTCGGTCGGATGAATATCTAAATCCAATTTACCAGCTTCGATCTTTGAAAAGTCTAGAATGTCGTTAATAACGTCGAGTAGGGATGAGGCCGATTGATTAATCGTAGCCATATATTGCAACTGAATATCTTGAAGCTTTGTTTTCATCAAAAGATCGGTAAATCCGATGATTCCATTCAAAGGCGTTCGAATTTCATGCGACATGTTTGCTAAAAATTCCGATTTGGCTTTATTGGCCGCTTCTGCAAAGTCGCGCGCTTCAAGTGCTAATTCGGTTTGTTTTCTGCTACTAATATCGATAATGATTGATTCGATAAAGCGAACGGAATTATTAATACTGATAGCGCCTCCGTATTCTTCAACCCAGATGTACTCATTATTTTTTTTGCGAAGACGGTAACTTACACAAAAAGCTTTTTTAGCAGTGAGTGCCTTATTAATCTCGGCGGTTATTTGCTCAAAGTCATCAGGATGGCATAAGTCGGTAATTTTCAATCCGCCTTTCAAAAAGTCGTCTCTGTTATATTCAGTAAGTGTGGTAATGTGATTATTGATAAAAACAACTGAACGATCTTCCGAATATCGAGACAAATAAATGGTTCCTGGCATGTTGTTGGCCAATAACTTAAATTTTTCTTCCGATTCGTAAACTAAACGTTCTGTTTCATAGCGTTCTAGTGCATTACTAATGTTATTTGCTAAGGTTTGGAAAATAGAAATCTCATCTTCAGTCCATTCTCTTTCTTTTTCGCAATCGTCAAAGCCGATAAATCCCGAAAACTTACCTTGCTTGAGAACGGGCAAAATCAAAATAGATTTAATTTTGTTTTGAATGAGTAAGTTTTTGAGAAAACTGTCTGGCATTTTCTCTGGGAAGGCTTTATAGATCTGATTTTTCTTCAACGGTTCGGTAATCTCTTTCAGATTTTGATGCGAAAATTTTTGCAAAGGCGTAATTTGCAATTCGATGCCTGCTTTTCCCCATTTGTAAGATTGTGAAATCAGATTTGATTGCGGATCATTCCCATAAAAATAAATATGATCAGCATCTGTAGTTTTTCCAATGATATCAAAAGTTTCGGCAAACATATCTTCCGCTTTTTTCTTGTTGAGGAAAACCGCCGTGCACTTTGCCATAGCAATTAATAGTTCAGAACGATACGCGAGCTTTTTTTCTACTTCGCGTCGCAGCTGTGCTTCTATAGCTAACGAAATAATATCTGAAACCGAGCGTATGAATGCAATGTCTTCATTGTCAAAGAAGTATTTTTCGTAGGTCTCAAAACAAAGTACACCGACGATTTTACCGTTTCTAATAATAGCGGCATCAAGAATCGACTTAATATTGTTTTCAACTAAGTATTGATCTCTAAAATCAACAGTGTATGGATTTGAAAACACATCATTGGCAACTATTAAGTTTTGTGCTTCAAGACCTTCGAAGTAATTTGGTGCTTCTATGCGCTTTATCTTCCAGCCTTTGGTAAAATTGTTTTTAACCGATTCATATAAGCATTGGCACGTAATTTCGTCTGGAGTAAAATCCCAATAGCTAACTTGATGTACTCCTGATTCTTGAGAGGCTTTTCGGAGTATAAACTGCAGAATTGAAGTTAAATTCGGATGTTTTAAATAATTATTTAAGGAAAGTTTTGTAATGGTTTTGCTATAGCGTTCAATCTTTTGCTGCCGTTCTATTTCTGCATCTTGTATTCGCTTTAAATCAGTAATGTTTCTAGCGATTCCAGAATATCCGGTTATTTTTCCAGTAATGTCGCGGCGTACGGTTACTTTCTGACTCACCC
Source organism: Pseudanabaena sp. UWO311 (assembly GCA_943371725.1). GTDB lineage: Bacteria > Bacteroidota > Bacteroidia > Flavobacteriales > Flavobacteriaceae > Flavobacterium. The sequence continues at coordinate 10,155 of CALRVY020000075.1, forward strand.
AGATTTCGTCTCCATTCCCATTGATTAATGGTAATTCAACAGTGGGAAATGTCGACTCAGAATCAATCAAATAGTCGTAAAAATGCGTCATTTTCTTTTGGTAATCGACACGAATGTAATCACTGTAATCTCTGCCAATAACATCTTCTTTTTTGACCGCTAATAGTCGTAAAGCAAAGGCATTTAAGAAGGTGATTTTCCCGTATTTGTCAATTTCAAAAATCGCATCAATAGCATTTTCGATTAGCGCTTGAAATCGGTTTTGAATGTCAATTTGCCCAGTAACATCTTGTCCTATACCAATGATTAAGTTGTCGTCGTACTTTTTATCTTTCCATTGAATGATTTTTGTAGAGCCATCCGCACAACGTAATTTTCGGAGATACAATCGCTCATCAACATAATTTTCATGATATTTTTCACCAATAAAATCAGGATCTTCTGTCAATCGCCAAAAGTTCATACCCATGACTTCGTCGGGTTCGTAACCCAATATTGTAGTAACCGCATCGTTTGCATACAAGATTTCGCCCTTGAGATTACTCCCTAAAACGAGCGAAAGTCCTTTGTTTACGATAGCGTCGGCAAACAGCAAACCACTCATTGAAGCCGCTTGTTCTTTGGTTCGCAAATACTGAATTATCGTTACAGCTAGAAAAGTAAATAGCGTTATGATTAATTTTTGTTGCGATAAATATCCAAAAGCGAAAATGATTAAAAAACTAGTTGATAAGAAAATCAACAAAACGATGTGGATCTTGCTATTGCGAAAGATAAATGGTGCGCCTAGAATGACAGCCAATAGCGTTCCAAAATTTAGTAAAGTATTGGAATTGCTCGTAAAGTTATAAATGTAAAGCGAAAGTAAAATAATGTAAGCAAGCCTTGTAAACGATTTCATGTTTATAAGCTTCCTTGGCCTAACAGCTAAAACCAAACTAAAAACCAGCAGCATAGCGCCAAAGCTTACATTCAAAATGAATTCTAAGGTCGGCCGCAGTGAAAAAGAATACAAGAATAGTTCACCAGCCACAATAAAACCACCAAACAGGATATTATACGTTTTAAATCGGCTGAAATCTTGTTTTTTTCTTTTGAACTTATAAGCAGGTTTTTCGAGCTTTATAAATCTCTTTATGACGTAGTAAGATAATAGGCACATTGTTGCGTACAAGGGCACTATTTTCCACCAAGTATCAACTAGATTTTGTTCCAAAGCCTATAATTTATCGAGAAATTTACGCTTTTTAACGAAAATCTACAATAAAAAGCATAAAAAAAGCTGTCGTAAAGACAGCTTCCATGTTGTAAGGTAGTTCTTAAAAGTTGTCTTGTCCAATATCTGCAAGCTCATCTTCGTTTTCAATTCCTACCGCATTTCGGTAAATCGCATATTGCAAGCTATAAACCAAGGGTATGGTAAAGAAAATTCCAATACACAACCCAATAAATCCGAGAATAGCGCAAATGGACATAATGATTAATAACACCAACACCGTGAAAAACTTCTGTCCGGAAACCGAAATACTAGCTTTTATAGCATCAAGTGCATTTAAATTTCCAAAAATTATGAATGGAATAGTTAAGATAGTCAGAACAGTAATGATTAGTGAAAGCAATGCAACTAGCAGATTAATCCCAATTGCTAAACCTGAAGTTGGATCGGAGATCAAAAGCTGACCAACAATAGAAATTCCCTGAGATGTTAAATTTATAATCAATGCACTTAGAAATAGCTCTTTAAAGTGCCGACCCTTAAAATGTTCAAATGCAGTATTGAAAGAAAAGTCTTCACCGATTTGGGCATTGTGCGCAATTTGTATAAAACCAGCAGTTAATGGAATAAAAAGAGCCGCCATAAACACCGAGAAAATTAAACTTATAGTTGCTACAGCAACCGTGTTTTCATTTGATTGTAGTGTGGTTAATTGCTCTAAAATGTCGGTGCCACCAATGATCAAAGCTAGTAATCCGCCGTAAATTATTAGGGCCATAATTCCTACTAAAATCATTAATGCGCCAACGAGCAAGGCAATTTTTTTCCAATTTTCAAATGCTAGTTCGAGTGTTCCCCCAAAATCTAAGCGAACGGGTTCATTCCTATTGTACGTACTCATAAAGGTAGTTTTTAGTTTGTTAAATTCGATTTCAAATATCGTTTCATTAGTAGTATATCTGTGTCATTTGTTTCAAATATATTTCAACATTCTTTTCAGCAATGCCAGTTTGTTGCCGTAGGGCGGATACCGCAAATCTAAATCAAGCCACGAAGCGCGCCTAACCACCGGCTTTAAATGTGAAAATGTTTCGAATGAGTAAATGCCATGATAAGCACCATGTCCCGATTCGCCAACTCCTCCAAATGGCAATTTATTGTTGGTAAATTGCACTAGCGTATCGTTTACACAAATTCCGCCAGCCGCAAACGCGTTTGTCCATTTTTGAATTTCGATTTCTGAATTCGAAAAAACATAAAAGGCTAAAGGTTTTTCAAAATCAACAAGCCAGTTATTTAATTCTCGCTCGCTTTCATAACGTACAAGCGGTAAAATAGGACCGAATATTTCGGATTTCATAACTTCTGTACCTTTACTGTCAACCGAAATTAGCGTGGGCTCTATAAACAAATCTGCTTCGTCTGTTTTTCCACCATGCAAAAGCGCCGAATCGTCACTCAAAAACGCTTTTAGTCGCAAAAACTGCTTCCGATTAACAATACGTCCATAATCCGAATTCTCTTGAACATTTTCGCCAAACATTCGTCTGATTTCATGTTTTAATTTCGCCAACAAGACTTCGTAAACCGCCGTGTGAACTAATAAAAAGTCGGGCGCAATACACGTTTGTCCGTTGTTAAGAAATTTCCCCCACACGATGCGACGAGCGGCTAAATCTAAATCGGCAGTGCGATCAACTATACACGGATTTTTTCCACCAAGCTCCAATGTTGTCGGCGTTAAGTACTTTGCTGCTGCTAATGCTACGTGTTTTCCTGTACTTACACTTCCTGTGAAAAAGATGTAATCCCAACGTTTTGAGAGCAAATCAATGGCCAATTCCGAATCGCCAAGTACCGCAACCGCTTGCTTAACGTCGAAGTTATCACGCAGAATTTTCGATAGGAGCAAGGCTGTTTTCGGTGCAAATTCCGAAGGTTTCAAAACAACGCTATTTCCAGCAGCAATGGCTGATATCACCGGAACCATCGATAGTTGATACGGATAATTCCACGGTGCAATCACCAAAACTTTCCCGTAAGGTTCGGGCACAAGATAATCGCGCGACGGGAAGTTAATCAGCGCAGGCGTA